>CABSBA010000153.1 GCA_902475825.1 uncultured Collinsella sp.
CGCCGCCTCGGCCTCGGCCTTCAGACGACGGGCTTCCTCGAGCTTGGCCTCGGCCTGGGCGAGCTGCTCGGCGGCGTTATCGGCCGTGACGGCGGTGTCGCCCTTGCCCTCGGCGTCCACGATGGCGGCCGCGGCGGCAAGGCGGTCCTCCTCGGCCATAGCGCGCTTGAGGTTCATGCCCACCACGATGAGGTGATACACCTGGTAGATAAAGAACAGCAACATGGGCAGCACGATCACGATGAGGAAGCCCATGGAGCTGGACAGGAAGTCCATGACCTTGCCCATCTGCGGCAACGCGAACAGGTACTTGCCCACGATGTCGCCGTCGCTGATGATATGCGTATCGGCCACGTCGTTGTTGTCGCCCTTGGTGGTAAAGCTGCGCATGCCGTTGACCTCGTCGATCGCGGCGATGCGGTGCGTGTTGAGCGCGTACTCGTTGTCGATGATGGTGTGGAACGTCACGATGTCGCCCACCTCGAGCTTGGAGGTGTCGCACTTTTGGATGATGATGAGGTCGCCCTTATTAAACGTGGGCGCCATGGAGTCGGACTGCACGGCGAGCGGGGTGAAGCCGGCGATGTCGGAGACGCTGCCGTCCTCGTGCGTGGCGAGCGTGGTAAACGCATACAGGGCCGCCACCAGGATGATGATCCACATGACGACGCTCAGCGCGATGGATGCGACTTTTTTAACAGATTGCATGATGTCCCTTACTACCGTGTCTGACTAAGTCGTGTGCGGCCCGGTGGCCGCCGTGCATATCTACTGTTCCTCGATGCCCTCAAAGCGCATCGAAACCGAATAGTTAGCTCCCTTTAGCATATTAGTGCAATTTGGGTCCGTTCCCTCGAGCCATATGCGAACGGTTACCGGCTTATCCGTATCTTTTATCAGGTCGAACATATCGCTGGTCGCGGTGGCAGCGCCCGAGTCGAGCCCAAAGACGGTGGCCGCGCCGGATGAGCCCCCGCCCCCGTTGGGGTCGTAGACCCAAGTGTGGCCGTCGGCGGTAAAGCTCATGCGCATGGCGCTGGCCATGCCCTGCGTGTCGGAGCTAAACCGCGTGCCGGACACGCCGCCATCACCATCCTGCCCGGTCAGGCGAACGCGCAGGTCCGTGCTGCTCATAAAGTGAAGCGTGAACTCCAGGTAGGCGCCGGTGGCGGGATCGGCGGTGGAACCGTCCTCGAAGGTGAAGGTCTGGTAGTCGCTCGTAGTTACGGGCTTGAGCTTGGATGCGTCAATGTCCACGCCCTTTTCGCTGGCGATGCGCGCCGAGATCTGGTCGAAGCCCAGGCTGTGGACGTATTCGTCGAACGTGGCGTGCTCGTCCAAGTCAAAGCGCAGCGAACCGTCGGCGTTAGCGTCGATCATGAGCATGCGGGTCTTGGCACTATCGGCGATGGAGAACCAGGCGAACGTTGCCATGGCTATCGCCACCAGCGCAAACAGCACCAGCACCACGGTGGTGGTGAGCTTGCGGCGTAGGTCGGTGTCGGCGGGGGCGGCGGCTTGTGTCTGGGCGCCGTTGGCGACGGGCCGTCGGTCGTCGGGCATGATACGTGCCATTGCTACTCACCGTCCAAGGTCGCAAAGAGGGCCAGGTGCAGGGTGCCCGGGTCTTGATGCAGGTAGTCGGCGCTATCGGGGTCGGTGCCCTCGATGTAGTAATAGATATCCAGACGATAGGTCTGGCCCAGCGCCAGCGTGGCGAGTGTGTTCTGCGGGCGCGTGGCTGTCTCGCTCGTGTCCAGCGTAAAGGCGGCCGGGTCCTGCGTCACGTTGGTACCGCAAGCGAGCTGGCCGTTTTGCCAGCCCAGGAGCATGCCCTCGGCGTAGCCCGCCAGGCTCGCCGGCGCGGTCGTGGGATGCTCGCCGCGATGGCCGCTGTCGGAGCTGTCGAGCTCAAAGATGTTGGTGGCAAGCACCTGGTTGCTGCTCGAGATCTTTATGCCCACGCGGGCTGCGCGTAGCAGCTCGGCATCGGCGCCCTGCGGGACCAGCGATTCGGCCAGATACAGGTTGACCTTGCCCCTTACTTTGCTGGCGCCCGTTCCGGTAATGGTGGGACGCAGGTCAATCCAGCCGTGGTAGAAGGCGGAGCCGTTGTCTTTTGCCTGCTCAAACACTGTGGCATCGCCGGCAGAGTTGTTTTGCGCACAGGCAGCAAAGCCGTTGAGGTCGAAGGTCGAGACCGGGTAGAGCGTCACGGCGCCGTTCGCGGTGGAAGTTAGGGAAACGTCGCCCTGCTGCGACCAGCTGCCGCGGTCGGCGTCACCCAGCTCCAGCACCAGCTTGGACGTGTCGCTGTGCACGCTCACCGAGTTGGTGTTGACCTTCATGTTGTTGGTAAACCAGGCGTAGGTTGCGGCACCCAAAGTGGCGGCGAGCGCAACCATAACGAGCGCGATGTAGGCACGCGCGCGGCGGGCGTGGCGGCGGGCAGCGGCGCCCTCGAGGTGTGAGCGCTCGGCAGCTGCGCTGGAGGGGCCCGCGGGGCTCTCGCTCTGGGTTTTGGCCTCGCAGCTATCTGCTGGCATGTGCTTCTGGTCTTCCATGTCGCTCACCCCCTTATGCCTTGGCTGCGGCAAAGGCAAGCTGCAGCACCACATCGCGGGCCTGGGCCTCGTCGATGCAATTGGCGTCGCAGCCTTCCATGTACACAACGTAGTGAACGCTTGCCACCTCGTTGGCGGCCAGCGTGCAGATGGGCGTGGCGCCCGCGCGCGCCGTGGGCGTGTCGCCGGTACCGTCCATGCTGTAGGCGCTTATGGCGCGCGCAGGGTCGGCGGTGTAGACCCAGCCCGAGGTGCCCGCCGCCACGACCACGCCGTCTTGCGCGGTGGTACGCCTGCTGGTGGCGCCCGCGGTGCTGCCCAGGTCGTCGCAGGTAAAGATGTGCGTTTGTGTGCCGGCCCGAGTCGTAATCACCAGACCCAGGCGCAGCGCGGCCAGCAGCTGCGGGTCGCTCGTCACGCTCATCTGGCCCGGATACAGGTACACGTTGAGCGCGCTGTCGCCGCCCTTAAGGTACAGCGTCCCCGAAAGAGCATAGTCGTCCAGCTGCGCGGTGCAGTCGGCGTAGTCGGTCGTGATGCCCGCGGCGTTTTGGAACGTGCCGCGCCAAAAGCGGGAAAGGTCTGACGTCGAGATGGGATAGAGCGTCTTGTCGGCGGCGGCAAGTGTGGCCGTCGTATCCCAGGGCCCGTTGGCCGAAAGACCAATCTGCAAGTCGAAGCTCTCGTCGCTTACCGTATGCGCCACGGGCGTCACGTTGGTGTAGCGCGAGTTGCTAAACCAGGCGTAGGTGGCGGCGCTCAGGGCAGCTACCAGCACCAACATCCATGCGGCCGCGGCAACCATGCGACGGCGCGAGCTTAGGATGTCTTTGATGTTCGATGTACTCATCCCCGGCCCCCTTACGAACGCTTGCCGGCAAAGCGCAGCGCCAGCGATTGCAGGCTGGTTGCGGCCAGGTTGTTGGTACAATCGGGGTCGCAGCCTTCCAGCCACACGTACACATCCACGCGCACGGGCGTGCTACGGTCGGCGCCCTTGGCAGCGGCTGGCAGGCTGCAGATCTTGGTCGTGGCCTCCTTGAGGCCCACGATGCCGGTGTCTTCGTTGTAGTCGCAGAAGTTTGCGCTGGTCAGCTGGTCAAAATGAACCGTGGCGCCGTCGGAGCGGCTGCTGTCGAGCACCAGGTGGTTCTGCTCGTTCTCGCCGGCATCCTTGCCGTCAAGCGTGTTGTAGCGCGCCTGGGGATTGTCCTCGCCCGAGACCTCAAAGACGTACTGGCCCGTAACGGTATCGCCCTGCCCTGGAGCATAGGCGACCAGCCCCACGCGCAGGGCGGTGGAGATGGGGTTTGCCGGATCTTGCTCGGTAAAGTCGATGCCCGACAGGTACACGTCGGTTGCGGCCGAGTTAGTGGCCAGGTACAGGGAGGTCTTGTAGTAGTCGGAATGCTCGGCCGCGCCAAACATGCTGGCAAACAGCGAATCCTGCGTGGTTCCGCCGGTAAAGCCCGTTACCTTTTGAAAGCCGTTGAGCACGTTGTCGGTCGAGACGGGATCGAGCAGGCCCGCAAAGCTCAGACCGGCGTTGGTCTTGTACTCGCCGTCGTATTCGTTGGAGATGAGGAAGGTTACGCCCGTGCCCGCGGCCATCTTGACGTCGGTGATATGGCGGTTGGCATTGTAGATGTACCAGGCATACGTTACGGCTCCGGCAGCAGCAAGGGCCACCAGCAACGTGGCGAGCATGCGATTGAACTGTTTTTGCAGCGAACGCGCGTCCGACATGCCCCTCCCCCAGATGCCGTGTTGTAAACTGCCTGGACACCATTTGCCCATAATGGAGTTATTCTACGCGAATGTGCTGTTTGTC
>CABSBA010000154.1 GCA_902475825.1 uncultured Collinsella sp.
CAAACTTACTCGGACAGAACCGACTCGGTTTTGTCCGAGTAAACGAATCTCCATCGAACTCCGAACGATTGTTCGATGGATTTCGTGTTGGGTGGAATCGTCTGTGGGCTGGGCTATGCTACCTTGACTATCTATATGACTTAAACGCAGCAAAGGAGCACCGAGAGAGCGAGTATGGCAAAAAACACCGCAAACTATGGTAACGACAGTATCCGCCAGCTCAAGGACGAGGAGCGCGTACGCCTGCGCCCCGCCGTCATCTTTGGCTCGGACGGGCTCGACGGCTGCGCGCATGCTGCCTTCGAGATCCTGTCCAACGCCGTTGACGAGGCGCGCCAGGGCTACGGCAAGCTCATCACCCTTACCGCCTTTCGCGATGGCTCCATTCAGGTAGAGGACAACGGCCGCGGCTGCCCGCTCGACTGGAACCCCTCCGAGAAACGCTTTAACTGGGAACTTGTCTTTTGCGAGCTCTATGCCGGCGGCAAGTATAACAACAACCAGGGCGGCGACTACGATTTCTCGCTCGGCACCAACGGCCTGGGCTCCTGCGCGACTCAGTACGCATCCGAATACATGGACGTCACGGTTTGGCGCGACGGCAACAAGTACTCCCTGCACTTTAAGAAGGGCAAGGTCGTCGGCGCCAAAAAGAAGGCACTCGAGATTGAGCCTAGCGACGAGAACCGCACCGGCACCACTATCAAGTGGCGCCCCGATCTTGAGGTCTTTACCTCGATTAGCATTCCCCACGATTGGTATCGCGAGACCATGCGCCGTCAGGCCGTGGTCAACGCCAACGTGACCTTCCGCCTGCGCATCGAGGGCGACGATGGCGAGTTTTCCGAAGAGGACTTTTGCTACCCCAAGGGCATCGAGGACTATGTGCTCGAGAAGGTCGGTACCGACTACCTTACCGAGCCTTTCTTTATCGAGGCCGACCGCCGCGGTCGCGACCGCGAGGACCTGCCCGACTACAATGTAAAGATCACCGCGTGCATGTGCTTCTCGCGCACCTTCACGATGCAGGAGTACTACCACAACTCCTCCTGGCTCGAGAACGGCGGCTCGCCCGAGAAGGCTGCCCGCAGCGCCCTCACTAGCGCCATCGATGCTTACATTAAGCAACAAGGCAAGTACAACAAAAACGAGAGCGGCATTAAGTGGCAAGACGTCCAAGACTGCCTGGTGCTGGTGACCAACTGCTTCTCCACCCAAACGTCCTACGAAAACCAGACCAAGAAGGCCATCAATAACCGCTTTATCCAGCAGGCCATGACGGCATTCTTTAAGGAGCGCCTCTCGACCTACTTGATCGAGAACAAGGACGCCGCCAATAAGATCATGGAGCAGGTGCTCATCAACAAGCGCTCGCGCGAGAATGCCGAGAAGACGCGCCAGAGCATCAAGACCAACTTGCAGCAGAAGACCGACATGGCCAACCGCGTGCAGAAGTTCATCGACTGCCGCTCCAAGGACAAGAGCCGTCGCGAGATCTACATCGTAGAGGGCGACTCGGCGGCGGGCGCCATTCGCACGTCTCGCGACGCCGAGTTCCAGGGAGTCATGCCCGTCCGAGGCAAGATCTTGAACTGTCTCAAGGAGGACTACCCGCGCATCTTCAAGTCAGACATCATCATGGACCTCATGCGCGTGCTGGGCTGCGGCGTGGAGATCAAGGACAAGCGCATCAAGAACCTCGGCTCCTTTGACCTGGACAATCTCAACTGGAACAAGGTCATCATCTGCACGGATGCAGACGTCGACGGCTACCACATCCGCACGCTCGTCCTCACCATGCTCTACCGCCTCGTGCCCACGCTCATCGAGAAGGGCTACGTCTACATCGCAGAGTCGCCGCTCTATGAGATCAACTGCAAGGAGAAGACCTACTTCGCCTACACCGAGCTCGAGAAGAACGACGTCCTCAAGCAGATCGGCAACCAGAAGTGCTCCATCAACCGCTCCAAGGGTCTTGGTGAGAACGATCCGGACATGATGTGGCTCACCACCATGAACCCGGAGACGCGCCGCCTCATCAAGGTGGAGCCCGAGGACGTCACTAAGATGGAGACCATGTTCAACCTGTTGCTGGGCAACGACGAGGCAGGCCGCAAGCGCCATATCTCCGAGCACGGCAAAGAATACCTGGACCAGCTGGACCTGCAGTAGCAGCAAATCGATAACGACGGCCTATAAGAAGTTCAAGAGGATATCGTGGCAAAGAAGAAGACGAAGAACCAGCCAAAGAAAAAGCAGGTCAACGCCGAGAACGTCATTGGCCTGCACTCCGAGGTCACCGACCAGCCGATCACGCAGACGCTCGAGGTCAACTACATGCCCTACGCCATGAGCGTCAACGTCTCGCGTGCGTTCCCCGAGATCGACGGCTTTAAGCCCTCGCACCGCAAGCTGCTCTACACCATGTACAAGATGGGTCTGCTCAAGGGCGAGCGCCAGAAGAGCGCCAACATTGTGGGCCAGACCATGAAGCTCAACCCGCACGGCGACGCCGCCATCTACGAGACGATGGTGCGCCTAGCGACGGGCAACGAAGCGCTGCTTGCGCCCTTCGTGGAGTCGAAGGGCAACTTTGGTAAGTACTATTCGGGCGACCTGAGCTACGCCGCTGCCCGTTATACCGAGGCCAAGCTCTCCCCCATCAGCGCCGAGATCTTCAAGGACATCGACAAGGACCCGGTCGACTTCGTCGACAGCTACGACGGTGCCATGAAGGAGCCGCGCCTGCTGCCCACCACGTTCCCCAATATCCTCGTCTCGGCCAACAAGGGCATCGGCGTCGCCATGGCGTCCGACATCTGCGGTTTCAACCTCAACGAGGTCTGTACCGCCACGATGCACTACCTGCAGGACCCCGACTGCGACCTGCTCGAGTACATGCCCATGCCCGACTTCTCGACCGGCGGCGAGATCATCTACCGCCGCGAGGAGATGGAGAAGATCATCGAGACCGGCCTTGGTAGTTTCCAGATTCGCTCCCGCTGGCGCTGGATTCCCGAAGAGCGCATCATCGAGGTGTACGAGATCCCCTACACCACCAAGACCGACGTCATCATCGAGCGCATCGTCAAGCTCTCCAAGGAGGGCAAGGTCAAGGAGATTGCCGACATCCGCGACGAGACCGATCTTTCGGGCTTGCGCATTGCCATCGACCTTAAGCGCGGTGTCGACCCCGACAAGCTCATGGCCAAGCTCTATCGCTCGACTACGCTGCAGGATTCGTTCTCGTGCAACTTTAACGTGCTGGTCGACGGATATCCCCGTGTTATGGGCGTGCGCCAGATTCTGCACGAGTGGGTCAAGTGGCGTATTGAGTCCACGCGCCGCCGCATTAACTTTGACCTGGGCAAAAAGTCCGAGCGTCTGCACCTGCTGCACGGCCTCGAGGCGATCTTGCTCGACATCGACAAGGCCATCGCCATCATCCGCGGCACCAAGCTCGAAGCCGAGGTCGTGCCCAACCTTATGAAGGGTTTCGACATCGACGAGACTCAGGCCGAGTTTGTTGCCGAGCTCAAGCTCCGCAACATCAACGAGGAGTACATCCTCAACCGCACCAAGGACATTGCCAAGCTTGAGGGCGAGATTGCCGAGCTTGAGGAGATCCTCTCCAGCGAGGAGAACATCAAGAAGGTCATCAGCGACGAACTGGCCGCGGTCAACAAAAAGTACGTGATGCCGCGCCGCACGGGCAGAATCGAACCCCATGAGGTTATCGAGGTAAGCTTGGAGCCCGAGGTCGAGGAGTACCCGGTCACCATCATGCTCTCGCGCGATGGCTACCTTAAGAAGATGACGGACCGCGTGCTCAAGAAGGCGACCACGCTCAAGTACAAGGACGGCGACAAACCCTTTATCGAGTTCCCGTCCTCCAACACCCACGAGCTGCTGGTCTTTACCAACAAGAGCCAGGTGTACAAGTGCAAGGTTGCGGCGTTTGAGGACACCAAGTCGGCCCAGCTGGGCTCGTACCTGCCGACCGATCTTGAGATGGAACCCGACGAGAGCGTCATCTGGGTCATCGACCCCGAGGACTACAAGGCCGACGTGCTGTTTGTCTTTGAGAACGGCCGCGTGGTGCGCGTCGCGCTTTCTGGATACGTCACCAAGACCAACCGCAAGCGCCTCAAGAACGCCATCTACGGCGGCAGCAAGCTGCTGTATGCTCAGGTGCTCAAGGAAGATTGCGACATCGCGCTGGTCTCGAGCGACTATCGTTTGATGAACTTCAACACGTCGCTGCTCAAGACCAAGACGACCACCAACACGCAGGGCGTCCAGGCTTCGATGGCGACGGACGGGGTCAGCGTCACCACCGTCGGCAC
>CABSBA010000155.1 GCA_902475825.1 uncultured Collinsella sp.
CGGTGTTGGCGTTCACGCCAAGCCTGGCGGCATACTCGCGCACGCTCGGAATGCGGTCGAATGCCTTGTAGGGCTCCGCGAGTATCTCGTCGCTGAGGCGGTCGGCTATTTGCAGGTAGATGGCCTTATCGTTGTTGAATGCCATATATTACTTTGCTTAGTTCGTATTTCCTTTTACAGTTTACTTCTTACTTTCCCAGACGAAGCCTTGACGTTTCCACATCACCGCTGCCCGACACATGCTTGCCGAGGGTCTTGAGCTGTCCGGAGAGCGTCACGTCGCCACTGCCAAAGACGCTCACGTCGGCATTGCCGCAGCCAGAGAAGTCGAGGTTGGCATCGCCAGAGCCGGAAATGGTCAGCTCAGTGTTTGCCACGCCGTCCAAGCCGCTCTTCACGTCGCCACTGCCAAAGATGGAGAACTTGGCCGTGTTTGCCTTGACGATGCCCATCTCGGCATCACCGCTGCCCGACACGGAATATTCAAAGTCCTTGGCAAGGGTAAGGTCCTTCGTCTTGGTGTCGCCACTGCCTGTCCTGACGATGCTAAGGCTCTCGCCTCGGAAGTCGCTGTCGATGCTCAGGTCGCCACTGCCCGACAACGACACGTCTTTCAGACTCGGGGCGCTTACCCACATCTCGGCTTGCGAGCCGTCATTGTTGATGAACAGCACGGTTACGTTTTTCTGGTTCTTGTATTTGTTGCCATTGATGACGAGCGCGCCATTCTCCACCGTGACGCTGTAGTGGTTATACCACTCCGGTGTGGCCTTGAGTGTCACCTTGTAGGTATCCGACTGGGTGAAGTGTATGTCGCAGTTGCTCGCGTTGCTCAGCGAGGTGAAACCCGTGAGGTTGAGATGATATGTCTTGGCAGGCTCCTTGCTGTCGTAGGCTTTCTCGATGCGGCAAGCCGACATGGAAACGATGGTTAAAATGGCCAAACAGAATCACTGTCGGATTGGGAAAACACTTGTGGACGAGCCTTGCCACCTCGGCATAAGCCGCCCCACGAGACAATTCGCACCGCAGGATAAGTACACTCTGAATATCGTGCTCATCATCCTGAACGGGTGCGATGCGCGTCGTGGACTTTTGCACGGTGGCAAAGTGCATAAGCGCAGCTACGCGATCGAGCACTTTCTGCTCGGTCTTTGTAAGCTGGGCTTGACGCGTGAGCACCGTCTTGGGTATGCGTCTATCGCCCGCCAGAGCGGCATCGGGCAAACAGAATACGTCGTTCCAGTCAAAGTCTCTCATCGCAACACCGCAAAACTGATCAACGAGTAATCGTCGAAGCCAAGGCTCGTGCCTGTTCCCACTTCGCCCAGCGAGAACAGACTCTCAATGCCCTTGTCCTGCTGCACGCCGCTAATGGTGGCAACCACTTTGTCCAAAAGCTCGGTATAAGCCCCCATACGCTCGCCGTCGCGCGTCTCGCGGTTAAAGTCGCGACACAGCTCCGCAATTGGCTCGGGTTCGCCCGCACAACAGGCGCGCATCATATCGAGCGCATACTTGGGCTGTGTATGTTTGGTCATCACATCGCCGTCGGCCGATACGTACACCACGTAATACGGGAAGGTAGGATTCGTGTCCTTGGGGTTCGCATTCTCATCGTTTTGCGCCAAACAGAACACCACGCCCGGTGCCACGGATCCACGCAGTTCATCGGGAATGCGCGCCACCGCATGCATACCAGCCGGCGAGTTTTCTAAAAGACCCGGGTGTTCCTTTTCGTAGCGCTGCAATTCAACACGAAAATCATCGAAGGCGAAGTCGGTGATCGAGATGCCGCCTGAAATATCCTCCAGGTCCAACACCTCGCTCTTGAGCTGCTGAAGTTGCTGGCGACGATACTTGAGGTCGTTCATCTCGCCCGTTTCTTTGGACTCCAGCACGTTCTCCTCGCCGGTGGCCGACGCGTCGAGCAGGGCCATACGACCCTTTACGCGACTCTCGAGCTGAATGTACTCATCGAGCGCGATGTCGGGCCAAAAGTCCACCAGCTGAATTTGCGTGTTCGTGGAGCCCAAACGGTCGATACGACCAAAGCGCTGGATAATGCGCACCGGATTCCAGTGAATGTCATAGTTGACGAGACAGTCGCAGTCCTGAAGATTTTGGCCCTCGGAGATGCAGTCCGTGGCAAAGACAACATCGATTTCGCCTGCAGCGAGAGACGCCTCGGGCAGCTCCTTGGAGCGCGGGCTAAAGTATGCCAGGATGTTCTCGAAGGTGGTGCGGCGCAGCTTAAGCGAGTAGGTGCGATTTGCGCTTCCGGCAACCTCGGCACACTCAAGGCCGAGCTCGTTCTTAAGACGGGGCGCTAGCTGCTCAAATAGATAGTCCGCCGTGTCCGCAAACGCCGTGAATACGAGCACTTTGCGGTTGCCGGGGTTGTAGGGGTTATTGACCTTATCGACTATGAACTTGTAGAGCTCATCCAACTTAGCATCGCGCTCAGGCGTTACGGCATTGGCATAGTCGAGCAGACGGTGCAGCACAGTGATGTCAAAGTCTAAATCGCTGCCCAGACGCAAGGCATCAACATCGCGCAGGTCGACGCGAACCTTGCCGCCGCGCTCGATTTCCTCGGCGTCATCGTCATCCATGCCATCCTCGATGCCCGCCGCATCATAGCTGCCCGCTCCCATGGCCGCAGGGTCATTGAGCTGTGCGCGGAGCGCCTCGCATCCCGCCAGGATGCGCGAGAGCGTGATTCGAAAACTGTTAACCGAAGATTCCATTCGCTTGAGCACGTTTACGCGCATAAGGTTGGCAACAGCACCCGTACGGTGAACCTGGCTCTCAAAGTCCTTGCCCCAGGTGTCGCCGTAACGATCCTCGTACTTACGACGTTTATCGCCGCGTACATAAGAAAGCAGCTGATACTGCGCAAACGTAAGCTGGGCGATCATGTCGTTGAGCTCAGCGATAGGCGGAAGCTCCCCCGCCAAATCGATTGGCGTGGTAATAGAGAGGGGCTTGCGCCGCTGCGGGAACGTACCCGAAGCGGCGCCATAGTACTTAGAGATATGCTTGCGGCTGCGCGCGATGGTAAGCACGTCGAGCAGCTTAAAGTAATCGGCGTTGACGGCGTTGACGAAGCTCTCGGTGGTGCGCTCGGCATCGTCGAGCTTGCTCCACTCGTTGAAGCGCGCTTGTGCCGTACGGCACACCTGAGTAATCGACTCAATACCATCAGTATCCGCCAGATACGCATCATCGCCCTCGGTGATGAGCTCAATCTGGTTGCGCAGGTCCAGCAGGCGATTGTTCACAGGCGTAGCCGAGAGCATCAGCACCTTGGTGCGCCGTCCACTCTTAATTACGTCCTCGATAAGTCGCGTGTAGCGGTCTTTTTTCTCGGAATCCGTGCTCTTGTTACGGAAGTTGTGGCTCTCATCAATTACCAACAGGTCATAGTGGCCCCAGCGTAGATGCTCCAGGTCCACATCACCGCTCGTGCCCGTATAACGGGACAGATCGGTGTGATTGAGCACGGTGTAGTTAAGACGATCATCCGCCAACGGGTTGCGGTCATCGTTGTCCTGCGTCCACAGCGTCCAGTTATCGCGCAAGCGTTTAGGTGCCAGTACCAGAATGCGATCATTGCGTTCCTGGTAGTACTTAATGACGGCGAGCGCCTCATAGGTCTTGCCCAGGCCGACGCTGTCGGCGATGATGCAGCCCTTGTACTTCTCGAGCTTACGGATGGCGCCCACCACGGCGTCCTTTTGGAAGTCGTAGAGCTTGTTCCAGACGACTGATTCCTCAAACTTGAGACCGGGCCTCAAGTCGTTATCTTCGTCGGAAAGGTAATCGCGGAACAAGTGGTAAAGCGTGAGGAAATAAACGAACTCGGGCGGATTCTCGCGGTAGAGTGTGCCTACCTGCGCCGCTACCTCATCGGTAACATCGGCGACCATCGCAGGCTTATCCCAGACGGACTCAAACATCGCCTTTAGGCCGGCAGCTTCCGTCGCGCCCTCGTAGTGGCTTACGCCCATTACGGTGTTGGGGCGGCGCTCGTAACCAAGTCCTTCCTGGGTAAAGTCAGCGGCGGCACCCATGAAAGCATGGTCGTCGCCATTGGGGTTCTCGACTATATAGGTGCCTCCGGGCTGAATTGCCCCATTCATCTTGGCAGATTGAAACTCGCACTTAGCGCGCACCCATTCGGCGCACTCGCGGGCAATGGCACGTTGATTGAGATTGTTGCGCAACGTAAGTTCAAGGCCCAAGCCACCCACGCCACGCTCGCGCGAGCATTGCGATATGGCAAACTGGCGCGGGTCTTTGTCGGAAGCCATGCGCTTAACGAACGTGGGCTCGCTA
>CABSBA010000156.1 GCA_902475825.1 uncultured Collinsella sp.
AACCTGCCAAAAAGGGACAGGTTTATTTTGGCAGGTTTTATCTGGGCAAACGCGATATGGGCAGTAAAGCCACCGCAAATATGCCTGTGAACTGCGCCCTTTGTGGTTGTTTGGGCCTATGCGTTAATGCTATAACGCCGCAGCGATTGCTTCAGTCACAAACTTATTGAGTGACTCACCCTTCTTTGCCGCTGCCAGCGCCGCTTGCTTGTGGAGCTCAGAGCCCGTTCTTACGTTGAACGAGCCCTTAAAAGCCCGCTCGGGTTCCTTGCCTTTCTCGGCGCAAAACTCAAGGTAATCGTCGACGGCGTCGTGGAAGCATTGCTCCACCTCTTCAGCTGTGGAGCCTTCAAATACGATTGCGTCCCTAATGCCGGTGACCATACCTGTTAGCACATGCTGTTCGGCATCGAACTCGACTGGGGCGAAATAACCCTTGTATGCCAAAACGTTACTCATGACTACCTCCGACATCTTGCAGAAATCGAACGATGTTTCGAATGGTCCCCGCCGTCAATTCGTCAGATGGATGTGGCGCGTGCATTACGAACATCCTGCCATCTGATGGCCTGTAGAAGCGAATGCGCGATCCGGATGTCTTGCCTTTGTTGTCCATTTCAAAGCCATATGAAGCCATGACTTTTAAAAAATCGGTATACCGATACGTCGAAGGGCAGCTAAGCAGTTGGGCGATGAGTTTATCGGTCCGAGTCATCCCGCCTTACATCCTGCAACTATATCCTAGTTGCAATTTAAGTCCGATGCAAGCACCCCTACTATAGAACATGTGTACGTATAGAACAAGTGTTCGAACCAACGCAAAGGCACCTGCCCCTTCGTGGGGGTTTTGCTGGTGGGGCGGGTGTCTGCGGCGGTTTGTCTCGATCTGTAACAGTAACTCGGCAAAAATGGGCCTAGCTGTTACAGATTGAGACAAAGGGGCGGCGCCATTCGGAAACGTCTCGATCTGTAACATCTGGAGCCAATATTGCCGCCTAGATGTTACAGATTTAGACAAACTGGTGGGACGGGGTGAGCTGCCCCACCCAAGCAGCGGCAAAAGAAAAAGGTAGATTTTCAGGCATGTCCCAAAAATCTACCTTTGCTGTGCGTTAGCCCATCAGGTCGACGACGTTAAAGCCGGCGTTGCTCTTGGCGATGACGTCTCGGCCGCCAAAGACGCACGTTGGCGACTTGGCTGCGATGCGCGTCACGTCGGCGCCGAGCGAGCGAAGCTCACCGGGCGTGGCGGCGAGCATCTGGGCGCGGCGCTCCTCGCGTGCGTGCGGATCGAGCCCGGCCAGGTAGGTCGTGTTGCGGCGCTTGGTGAGCGCGTACGGCTTTACCGGCGCGTCCATGCCGCTCACGCAGCTCACGATAAAGCCTTCAAAGGCGGCCTCGTCGGGCTCAAAGGTGCCGAGCCATTCGCCTGCGCGCGCCACACGCTCAATCGAGGGGTCGATTGCCGGGTCGCGGTAGGTGTAGAACGCCGTCTGACGCTCGCCGGCCGCGCGGAATCCGCAGCCGTACGCACCGCCCTTCACGCGAATCTCGTTCCACAGGTAGTCGTAGGAGAGCGCATTGGCAGCCACGGCCCAGGCGCCCGTCACGTCAAGCCCTAAGCGACGCGGGTCGCACGCGCTTGCCGCAAAGCAGATGTCGCTGGGGATGACAAAGGCCTCGTGGCGGTCGCACGGCGTCGGCACCACGAGTGCGTTGCGGCCGGCATCGGCGCCGTGGCCCGCGCCCAGCCCCAGGTCGCCCGCGGCGGCCCAGTACGCGTCAAAGTCCTCATCGCTGCCGGTAAAGCTCGCCAGGCAACCGTCGGCCACAAAGATACGGCCCGCCAGCTCGGCAAGCTTGGCGCGTAGGTCGCCCAGGCGCTCGTCAAAGTGGTCGAGCAGATCGCGCAGGAACAGATAGAAATCAACGCCCGAAAGCTGCTCGCGCACCACGGCCGAAGGCGAGCTGTAGCTCATCGCGCGACCGAGCGCCGCCGAGTGACCGTTGTTGATAAAGCCCTGCTCAAGCCCAATGCGAATCTGCGTGAGCACGTCGCGCACGCGGTCGGCGTCGGCGTCGAGCAATAGCGTGCTCGACCACACCTCGCGCGGCAGGCTCGCCAGCGCATCGATCTTCTCGGATAGGGCGCCGGCGCTCACCAACAGATAAGGGCGCACGCCGTCCACGTCGGGCTGGGTCATGACCTCGGTCGTAAAGCTCAAAAAGCCGAGCTTGCCGGCGAGCAAGTTGTCGAGCTCCTCGGCCGAGTGCTCGCTCGTGGGCAGCTGCTTGAGCAGGCGGCAGAGCAGCGTCACATAGGGCAGGTCCTTAAACGCGACGCAGCTCAGGTCGAAATACTGCATGGCGTAGGCCAGGCGGTTGGTGGGGATGCCGTGGCGCAGGCAGGGGATGGGCGCAGTGGTGTCCACGACCAGCGGCGGCTCGGGGCGCGCCTCGCCAATGTCGGAAACGCGCAGGCGCGGCAGCGTGGCCTTGGCCTCGGGCGTGTCCTCGGCCTCCTGCGCGGCACGCAGTGCGACCGTGCGCTCGACCACGTCGGCCAGCTCGGCATCGGTCATGGCGTCGCGCTTGGCAGCCAGCTCGGCAGCTTCGGCGCCCTCCGAACCCTCAGCGGCGTCCACCGGCACCAGCTCGACCAGCGCCATGTGGTCGTTTTCCAGCACGAGCTCGCGCAGCAGGTCCTCAAAATAGCTGCCGTCCAGCTCGCCACGCAGCTCCTCGTACACCGGGCCGTACTTGAGCGCCAGCGTCGCGGCGTCGTCATCGTAGAGCCAGGTGCTCAGCGCGTCGCACGCAATGGCCACGCCGTCGGCGATGCCATAGTCGCGCTGGCGCAGGTCGTACTCGTTGCTGCTGATGATGGCTTCCAGGCGCTCGCGCGGAACGCCGTGCTCGCACAGGTCGCGGCAGGCGTCCTGGAACACGCGGCGCAGCTCGCGCGCCACGCCGGTCTGCGCGTTCTGCAGCATGATGAGCTCGTAGGGCTGCAGGCTCTCGGCCGCGGTGTAGCTCACCACGTTGCCGCCCAGGCCGGCGGCCAGAATGGCCTTCTTAACTGGTGCCTCGTTGGAACCCAGCAGTGCCTCGAACAGGATATCCGCCGCGATCGTGCGCTTGCGGTCGAGCGCGCTGCCCAGCACAAGACCCAGGCCTACCAGGGCGTTTTCGGGCGTGGTGGCCATCTCGACGCGCTTATACTCGCAGGTCACGGGCGCCTGCACGCCCAGCGGATTGGGTGCCAGCGTGGACGGGTCCTCGCCGGCGGCGACGGCTGCGTCCATGCGGCGGCTCGCGGCACTCGGCTGCGACAGATAGCGCTCGTCCAAAAAGGCCAGGGCACGGTCCGCGTCCAGGTCGCCGTAGAGCGTGATGTAGGAGTTGGAGGGATTGTAGTGGCGCGCGTGCGTGTCCAGGAACTGCTCGTAGGTGAGCGCGGGAATCGCGCGCGGGTCGCCGCCGCTCTCGTGTGCATAGGCGGTGTCGGGATAGAGCGCGGCGTTGACGGCGTCGTCCAGCACGCTCATGGGATCGGACAGCGCACCCTTCATCTCGTTGAACACCACGCCGTTATAGCGCAGCGTGCCTTCGCGCGGGCTGGCGGAGCCGCCGTCGCCCTCGCTCTCGGCGCCCTGCGGCAGGTCCAACTCGTAGTGCCAGCCCTCCTGCTCAAAAATGGTCGGCTTGGTGTAGATGGCCGGGTTGAACACCGCGTCCAAATACACGTCCATTAGGTTGTACAGGTCCTGCTCGTTGGTGGTGGCAACGGGGTAGATGGTCTTGTCGGGGTAGGTCATGGCGTTGAGGAACGTCTGCATGGAGCTCTTGATCAGGTCGACAAACGGCTCCTTGACGGGAAACTTGGCCGATCCGCACAGCACCGAGTGCTCAAGAATATGGAACACGCCGGTGGAATCGGCCGGCGGCGTCTTAAAGCCAATGGCAAAGGCCTTGTTCTCGTCGTCGCACGCCAGGTACAGTAGGCGAGCGCCCGAGGCGGTGTGGCGCAGCACGTAGGCGTCCGAGTCGAGCTCGGGCACGGTCTCGCAGCGCTCGACGGCAAAGCCATGGCAGGTGGTGCCAGGCACCAGCAGCGCGGCGGCAGCGGCGCGCGGGTCGGTTGAGGTAGTGGGCATATGCAGTCTCCTTTGACGCCCCAGCGGGGGCGAATCGAGTCGAATCCTCGAGAGTATACCCATATGGGGCCGCGGCTCTGCGGCGAACTGGAGACGATGCCAGCGGATTGGGCATAGGCCCCGCGTGCCCGCCGAATGAGCGTGGATTTTCGGATGAAATAATCCG
>CABSBA010000157.1 GCA_902475825.1 uncultured Collinsella sp.
GGTGTATCGTTTTATCAATATGAGGTAACATGAAACTAGACGTTATATACGTATTAGTTATTTCAATATTTCGATAAGAGTGATTAGATATGCCTGCGCCCAAAAATGCACCGCTTTACCAGCAGATTTACGACGAAATCAAGGATGCGATCGAGAAAGGTGTTTATGCACCCAAGGAGCGTATTCCGTCCGAGCTTGAGCTTGCCGAGCAGTACGAAGTGAGCCGTATTACGGTGCGCCGCGCTGTCGAGGAGCTGTGCTCCGATGGTTACCTGGTTAAGCAGCAGGGCCGCGGCACCTTTGTCTCCACGCCGCACATCAATCGTCAGTTCCACGCCTCGACGCTGCAGACGTTTACCGCGCTGTGTGCCGACAATGGCATGAAGGCCGGCGCACATGTGGTCGATCGCCAGATTGTGCCGGCACGTCAAAACGAGATGGAGTTCTTTGGCCTGCAGAAGGACGCGCTGCTGTTGCACATCAAGCGCGTGCGTACGGCCGACGGCGAGCCCATCTTTGAGGAGAACATCTTTGTGCCGTTTGACGCCTACCGTGAGCTGTTGACGGCCGATCTTGAGGACAAGTCGATTTTTGCCGAGGTCGAGCGTGTTGGCGGAACGCCGATTGTCTCAGTTGGCTACCGCACGGCCGAGGCCGTTCGTGCCAATGCCGAGCAGGCGGCCGAGTTGGGCATTGCTCCGCACGATCCGCTGCTCAACCTGCGTGCCAGCTTTACCGGTCCCAATGGCGAGCCGGTTCTGATGGGTAAGCAGTACTACGTGGGATCGCGCTACGTCATGGTGATGTAGGGTTGGTTCCGCCGTTCTGACGAACGGCGGACCGGCCGACGCTGCAAGCCCGCCAGAGCGGCAATCTGACGTTCAATCGTCGGTCGCGTACCGAAGTACGCTTCCCTCCTCTTTCACGTCACCTTGCTCGCTTAGGGGCGTTTTCGCTGGCTTATGCTCAACCAGCGGCGTCTCCGCGCTTGTCAAGAGCTTAGTCATTGGGGACGTTCTTAAACGACTAGTCATTCAAGAACGTCCCCAATGACTACCCAATGACTACCTGCAGAATGAGCGTGGCTGACGGCCGTGCGGCACCGGTCCACGTGGCGGCGTATAATCGGCGGCAGATGATTCTGACGTTAGGAAACCATGACCGATAGCATGCAGCAGATGGCGCTTGACACGCTCGGCGCCTATTTTGGCTACACCTCGTTTCGCCCGGGACAGGATCGCATGGTGGATGCGATTCTTGCCGGTCGCGATGCGCTCGGCGTTATGCCCACAGGCGCCGGCAAGTCCATTTGTTACCAGGTGCCTGCGCTTATGCTGCCCGGCATCACCTTTGTGGTGAGCCCGTTGCTGTCGCTTATGGAGGACCAGACCCGCGCGCTGCTCGCGGCGGGTGCGCGGCCCAGTTATCTCAACTCCAGCCTTACGCCGGCTCAGCAAAATACCGTGCTCAAGCGGGCGCGCGAGGGCCGCTACCAGCTTATGTATGTGGCGCCCGAGCGCCTGCTCGAGCCACGCTTTCTGGCCTTTGCGCAGGAAGCTGCGGCCGAAGGCGGCATCGGCGTTCCACTCGTGGCCATTGACGAGGCCCACTGCGTGAGCCAGTGGGGCCAAGATTTCCGTCCCGCCTACCTGCAGATTCGCGAGTTCATCGATTCCCTGCCGCAGCGCCCTATCGTGGCGGCCTTTACCGCCACGGCGACCGAGCGCGTGCGCGCCGATATCCAGCAAATGCTCGGCCTGCAAAACCCAGCGACCGTGGTGACGGGCTTCGATCGCAAGAACCTCTACTTTGGCTGCGAGGAGATGGGCGACAAGGCCAAGGCCGCGTGGGTGCGCGACTATGTGATCGCGCATTCGGGCGAGAGCGGCATCGTGTATTGCTCGACCCGCAAGACGGTCGATGCGCTGGCGGGCGAGCTTGCCGAGACGCTGGGCCCCAGCGGCATTCGCGTTGGCCGCTACCATGCCGGCATGGGCAACGACGCCCGCCGCCAAAGCCAGCGCGCCTTTATCGACGACGATATCCAGGTGATGGTTGCCACCAACGCCTTTGGCATGGGCATCGACAAGCCCAACGTGCGCTATGTGATCCACAACAACGTGCCCGAGAGCATCGAGGCATACTACCAAGAGGCGGGCCGCGCCGGCCGCGATGGCGATCCGGCCAGCTGTCACCTGCTGTGGAACGGCAACGATTTTCGCATGCGCCGCTTTTTGATCGACCGCGGCGATGCGGCCGACGAGGCGCTCGACGATGAGCAACGCGCGTGGGCGCTCCAGAACCGTTATCGCCTGCTCAGCCAGATGGAGGGCTACTGCAATACCACCGGCTGCCTGCGCGAATACATGCTGCGCTACTTTGGCGACGAGGCCGCGGCCGAGCATGCGGCAGCCGCCGCGGGCGGCACGACAGACGACGCCGATGGCTGCGGCAACTGCAGCAACTGCCTCACGCAGTTCGAGGTCGAGGACGTTACCGATATGGCCCGCGCCGCTGTGCGCTATGTGGCCACGCGTCCCATGCGCTTTGGCAAGTCGCTCATCGCCGATGTGCTCCACGGCGGCAATACCGAGCGCATTCGCCAGATGCATCTGGACGAGGACCGCGGCTACGGTGAGCTGTCGAGCGAATCGGTCGGGCGCATCAAGGACATCATCGGCCAGCTGTGCGGCCGCGGTTACTTGGCCACCTCGCAGGGGCAGTACCCGGTCGTGGGGCTGGGCCCGCGTGCCACCGAGGTCGAGGACGAGGCGTTTACCTTTACCATTAAGCGTCGCGCGTCCAAGCGCAAGGCCTCGGCCCGCGCCCGCCGCGCCGTCGATCTGTTGCGCGAGGAGGCCGAGATGGATCAGCGCCCGCGCGTTGGCGACGATGCCGAGCTGTTCGAACGCCTGCGTGCCCTGCGCAAGGAGATCTCGACGGAGCTGGAGATGGCGCCGTACATGGTCTTTTCCGACAAGGCCCTGCGCGGCCTGTGCCGCCTGCGCCCGCAGACACGCGACGAGCTGATCCAGGTCAACGGCATCGGCGAGAAAAAGGCCGACGCCTTTGGTGAGCAGTTTATGGCGGCGATTGAAGAATTTGAGTCCGAGTATGCGCGGGATGGAGCGTAACGATGGTAGCCGATAACAAGACCGAACGTTCCGAGCACGCCGAGGTGTCCGCCGTGCCGCTGTACCAGCAGGTCATGGACGACCTAAAGGGCGAGATCGCGCGCGGCGTGTACCCAGCCGGCTCGCGCATCCCTGCCGAGATGGAGCTCGCGAAGTCCTACGGCGTGGGGCGCATCACCGTGCGCCGTGCCATCGAGGAGCTGTCGCGCGCGGGGTATCTCAACCGCCAGCAGGGGAGGGGTACCTTTGTGTGCGCTCCCAAGCTCAAGCGCAAGATTCGCCAGAAGGGCGACGTCCAAAGCTTTACTGAGGGTTGTGCTGCCAACGACATGGTGCCGGGTGCGCGTCTGGTGTCGCGCACGGTGGTCGCGGCGACGCGCGAGGACGCGGCGTTCTTTGGCGTGGAGCCCGGCTGCGAGCTTATCGTGGTCGAGCGCGTGCGCACGGCCGACGGCATTCCCGTCATGCTCGAGAACAACGCCTTTGTGCTGGCCGACCATCCCTACCTGCAGACGCTGTCCGATGAGGACCTCACCGATAACTCGATCTTTGCGCTCGTTGCCGAGCATTCGGGTCGCGCGCCGCTCAAGTCCGACCCCTGCACCGTGGAGATTGCGCTTGCCGATGCTCAGGCGGCCCCGCTGCTGGAAGTGCCGGTCGGCGAGCCGCTCTTCTATATGGAGGCTTACTTTACCGATGAGGACGAGCGGCCCTTGCTGCTCGGCCGCCAAAAGATCGTTGGCTCGCGCTACGTCTTCGACATCTAACGTCCATAGATAGAACAACATAGAACAAATTTGCCGAGATAACTTCACGGGCGTTGTTGCACGTGTTATAAATAGGACAACATAGAACGACAGCAGGTACGAGCTGCCGTCGCTCAAAGCCGCCCCACAAGGAGGAACATCAGGATGAACGCACATGATCTGGTTCAGGAAATCATCGAGCGCAAAGGCAGGATCGACAACGTCTTTTGGATCGCTTGTGGCGGATCAATGATCGACCTGATGCCGGCCAACGAGCTGCTCAAGCGCGAGGCCACCACGTTTACCTCGACGGTCTACACGGCACGCGAGTTTTGCCTGATGGCCCCCAAGAGCCTAGGGCCGAAGTCGCTCGTTATTGCCTGCAGCCACAGCGGCAACACGCAAGAGGTCGTCGACGGCTGCGAGATGGCGC
>CABSBA010000158.1 GCA_902475825.1 uncultured Collinsella sp.
GGGATCTTTGGGTCCCGGGGAGTCTGGGAATTGTTGTCGTTACGGTCGTCGGGCATCTTACGAATAAACCTCCGGTTTCAAAATGCCCAGATACGGAAGGTTGCGATAGCGCTCGGCATAGTCGAGGCCGTAGCCCACCACAAAGGCATCGGGGCAATGGGTTCCAACATACTTGGGCGTGATGGCCGAGGTACGGTCCTCAACGTCCTTCCACAGGAAGGCAGCGACCTCCAGCGAGGCGGGCTTGCGGCTCTCAAGGTTCTTCATCAGGTACTTGAGGGTCAGGCCCGAGTCCAGAATGTCCTCGACGATCAGCACGTCGCGACCACGGATGTCGATATCCAGGTCCTTAATGATACGCACGATGCCCGAAGACTTCACACCGTCGCCATAGCTCGAAACAGCCATGAAATCGATGTTGGTCGGCAGCTCGATCTTGCGCATCAGGTCGCCCATAAAGACAACGGCGCCGCGCAGGACCGCGATCAACACCAGATCCTTACCAGCGTAGTCGCGCGTAATCTCCTCGCCCAGGCGAGAAACGATACCTTCGATATCCTCCTGCGTAAACAGAACCTTCTCGATATCCGGATGTTGAGAAGCCATGACAACCCTTTCTTGTGCTTAATCGCCCACACACCGCCGTATGGACGCGAACTACACATTCTAGCAGCGCACGGGGTATATTTTCCAGCCCGCGCATCATCAGCGCGGGAATACCGTCAACGCCGCACAGAAAAGCTGGTACGAGGGGCTAATCCGCGTCAACCACGCGAAGCAGATAGGCCACACGCGTCGCCGCCGTGCACTTAAAGCGTTCGTCCGCGCGAACTCCGGCGACCCACACCACGGCACCTCCCGGCGCCGTCCTCACCATGGGCACGCCGGCGCGCTCGGAAACGGGAATGCGAGCCTCTCCTAGCAAGTCGGATACCTTCTTGCTTCGGCCACTCATTCCTAACGGGCACATCACGTCTCCCGGTGCGGGACCGTCCACCCACAGGCGCGCCAATCGCGCCTCGGCAGGGATCTCGCCACGCGAGCCCGCCAGGATCCGCTCACTATCGCTGTCGGCAAAACCCAGGGCAGCCGCATCTACCAAAGCTGCCACTTCCCCGGCAGCCGCAAGCTCACGGGCGCGGCGCACGATATCGCATCCCGGTTCAACGGCCATCGGCTCTGCGACCAGCATACGTCCCCCGCCCAACGGCAAACGACCGGGTACGGTAACCCAGTCAGCGACCAGGCCCTCGCGAGCCACCGGAGCCTTAAACGCCAGCATGCCAAATTCGACGCGTGCGTCAATTCCCGCCGGAAGCGTGACCGAGCCGGCGCCCTCGGCAACGCAGGAAAGGACTCGCTCCACATGTCGCATCTCTGGACGAGCGTCCGGATCGATGCGTTTGATCGCCAGTCGCACGATGCGCCGCGCGATTACCACCTCGGCCGCAGCAAGGCGTCTGGCATCGAGCACCAGCGCGCCCGCCGCCTCTTTACGCAAACAGCTTCGAAACGCCTGCGCCGACAGCTGGGATAGAAACGCGTCTTCGTCACCCAAGATCTCACAGGCGGCGCCGATCGTCTTGCACACGCTCGCATTACGCTGTGCCACCACTGGCATTACCCGATGGCGCACGTAGTTTCGCAGATACGAGATATCCTCATTGCTCTCGTCCTCACGCCACGGCTGACCATGTACCTGTAGATAGCCCACGAGCTCGCCATGAGTTAGGTCGAGCAAGGGGCGCACCACGATATTCCTTCGGCGAGGAATGCTCGATAGGCCAGCGGGCCCTGAACCCTTAATCGCGTTCATCAAAAACGTTTCCGCGCGATCCGAAGACGTGTGCGCGGTGCAGATACGAGCCGCCGTTCGCGGTGCCCCCGTCTGGGCGCAGAGCTCGCGAACATACCTCCGCGCCGCGGCATAGCGCACCTCGCGGGCCGCGGCCTCAATATTGCCCGACTCCCCATCAAAATAAGCGTGCTCCACGCACAGCGGTAAACCATATTTCGCGCAGAGCTCACGCACAAAGGCCTCGTCGCCATCGGACGCCTTGCCGCGCAGATGATGGTTTACATGCAGCACATGCAGGCGCTCGCGAGCAATGAGGGCAACACCGCGTCCGTCTTGGATATCCAGCTTTGATTTGCACGCCATAAGAAGCAGTGCCGTCGAGTCCGCGCCGCCTGATACCATGAGCACGACAGGAGCAGCCTGCTGCCTCGTCCGGGTCTCATCGACTGCCCCAGGCACGGCATGGTGTCCATAATGCTGAGATACCGTAGGCATTTGCTTCCTCCTCTATTCGTCCGCACCCATTGTATCCTTTGGAATCTTATGTCTCGTCTGCACCTTCATATCCTCGGCAGTGGCTCTAAAGGCAACTGCGCACTCATCGAGGGCCCGCAGGGGCTCATTATGGTCGATGACGGACTGTCTCGCCGCGAAACGCTCAAACGCATGGCGGAACTCGGACTGTCGGCAGACGACGTGTACGCCCTTGTTGTCACCCATGAACACAGCGACCACATCAAGGGGCTTGAGGTATGGTGCAAGCATTGGAATGGCCCGGTCTTTTCCAGCAGAGGAACGCTCACGTCCAAAGAAAGCCTCGCACATCTACCTGTCGAGGAATTCGACCCAGGTGACGCCCTCTCTATTGCCGGAGTCCACATTCAAACATATTCGACATCCCACGACGTCGTTAATCCCGTCGGCTACCGGTTTGACGCTCAGGGTGATTCAATTGGCTTTGCCACCGACACCGGCGAGTTGTCGAAGCATGCCATCGATACGCTCAAGGACTGTCGCATTCTCGCACTCGAAAGCAACCACGATGTAACCATGCTGCGTCAAGGCGACTATCCTCGCTTTCTTCAGGAACGTATCCTGTCTGTAAAAGGGCATCTCTCCAACGATCAGGCCGCCGATGCCGCACGCGCGTTGGTAACCGATCGCACCGAGCAACTTATCGCGATGCACATTAGCCAAGACAACAATCGCCCAAGCCTGACCGTCAAAAGCTACGCAAGTTCCCTCGACGCAACACTCGACAACGAGCTTGGCAGCACCGCCACCCTCGTTGAGGGGCTGCATAAACTCACGATACGTCCCGCCGGGCAATATCGGCCCATGACCATACAGTAAACAGCAAAGGGGGCCGGGAATCACTTCCCAGCCCCCTTAACGCAGGCACCGATGCTAATAGCCGATAGCGTTAGTCGATGGAAATCTTCGTAACGTTCTTCTTCTCGACAATCTTAGGAACCGTAACGGTAAGGATGCCGTCAGCGTACTTTGCAGAAAGGCCCTCGCTCGAAGCATCCTTCAGGTACACACCGCGCGTCGCGCTGTACGAGCTGAACTCCTTCTGTAGGAAGTTCTTACCCTCGTTCTCCTCGTCTTCCTCGACATTCACGCTAATGGAAAGACGACCCTCATTGAGCTCAACGTCGATGTCATCCTTGGCGACGCCAGTCAAATAAGCCTTGACCTCGTAACCGTCGCCCTTATCCTCAACGTCAACGGGGAACGCCTTAGAGGCAATCGAGTTGTTCGCTAGGTCGCTCATATCATCAAAGAGATCAAACAACGAGCTAGCAGAGGGACGAACACCAAAGACCGAACGATAAGGAACCATGCTTGCCATGACTACCACTCCTTTAAGGGACTGCCGAGCCATCTTCTAGGTGGCAGGGACTTCTTTTGACGCTCTAATATATGCCCATCCATTTCTGATATATACATTTTGATATAAAGTTTTTTAAGTCTCTTTCTATAAGCATATCTAAGTCTGGAAGACTAAGGTTTTAACGAAGCCAAAGTTCCTTGAACCGTGCCTTAAATACCATATACGCGGCCTGTCAAAACAGAGCGAAGGGCTTACAATGAGCGCATACACGTTGTTAATGACAACCTAAGGGCATCATGGACGATCAGACCTCCGACAATTCGTTTGAGTCGTTACAGAACGATAATTCTGCCTATTCACAGCCCATACGCTACCATCGTCCCCATATTTCCCAAGAGCCCATTAACGATGCAGAGCCTGAGTATGTAACTCGCAATCGATATCAAACCCTAGAAGAATCTCAATCAGCGCGCAGACACATGGGTGTCGCCTCGAGCGATCCGGTGTATCTAAAAGATGCCCCCTTATCCAAAAACAGCGCAAGCAGCCAGGAGCAGACACAAACACCCACAAAGCAGCATCGTAGAGGGCCCCGTCCCAAGCAAACTCTAACGCATTATGGATGGGACGCTTCCGGAAATGATGATGCAGCTGAAGCCGGGATTGCAGAAACT
>CABSBA010000159.1 GCA_902475825.1 uncultured Collinsella sp.
AGGCAGCCAGCAGCACGAGCGGCATGGCGCACATGGGGAACACCACCAGATGCGCAGAGCCCAGCGCCGTCCCCAGCACTGTTGCCATGATGCATGAGGCAATGCCCCACACGACAACCCAGTACTGGCGATGCACAAACCAGCTGAGCACATTCGTCGAGTCGTCGGACGCGCTATCGCCCGAACCGACGCCTGCGATCTGCAGGTCCTCCTGGTGCTCCTCGGCGATAACGTCCATGGCGTCGTCAAAGGTCACGATACCCAAAATATGACGGTTCTCGTCGCAAACGGGGATGGCGACCAAGTCGTACTTGGTCATCTCGTCCGTTACGTCTTCCTGGTCATCGTCGGGCGACACATAAACCAGGTCGCGATAGGCCAGCTGGCCCAGCGTGGCATCGCGGTCGGCCACGATGAGCGTGCGCAGCGAAAGGACGCCGGTGAGCATGCCGCTCGGGTCCTCGGTATAGACGTAGTAGACGCTCTCGAAGTCCTCGTCGAGCTTGCGAATCGCCTCGATGGCGTCACCGACCGTCGCCGTGGCGGGCAGGGAGACAAACTCCGAGGTCATGATACGGCCGGCGGTGTTGTCCTCATAGCCCAGCAGGTTACGAATCGCCTTCTCCTCCTGAACGCCCATCAGGCGCAGAAGCTTCTCGGCCTTCTCGTAATCGAGCTCGTCGATCAGGTCGGCGGCGTCGTCCGGGTCCATCATGGCCAGCATCGACGATGCGTCCGTATCGGACAGGCCCTCGAGC
This sequence comes from uncultured Collinsella sp., assembly GCA_902475825.1. GTDB lineage: Bacteria > Actinomycetota > Coriobacteriia > Coriobacteriales > Coriobacteriaceae > Collinsella. The sequence continues at coordinate 759 of CABSBA010000159.1, forward strand.
ATCTCGGTCATAAGCTCGTCGTCATCGAACTCCGAGATGGCTTCGGCGGCCTGGGCGGTGTCGAGCTGCGCGAACACCTGTGCACGCAGGCGCGGGTCGAGCTGCTCGATAATGTCGGCAATGTCGGCAGGGTGCAGCTCGCCGAGCGTCTTATGCGACACCGACAGCTGAATGTTTTTAGTCGAACGGTCGAGCAGGTCCATGTAGGACCAGGCGATGATGTCCTCGCCGAGCGGTTTGCCCAGGTGCTTCATAAAGCTCTCGACGACATGCTCGAGGGCGGGGCTGATCGCGCGCAGCAGACCACGGGCGCCAACTTCGGCACCCAGCAGACGCAGCTGATTTTCGCCCGACATGGAAAACTTGATGTCGTTGACGCGCACGACCTTCATGCCCTGCGTGTCGACAATCTGCTTGTTAAGCACGTCACGGGCAAGCAAGAGTTCGGTCGGCTGCAGGTACGAAAAACGGATTTCGGTGGCCGGCGACTTAAGGTGTACGCCCGTCTCGTCGATACGGTCGACCCATTTGCGCCAGCTGATCATAAACGGCGTCTTGCCGGGTCCGCGGAACGCGAGCGACGTTACGTGCGGAAAAACTTCGCCGGTAGCAATGCCAAAATCGTTCACAACGCCGAGCTTTTCGCCATCGACGTCCAAGACCGGCAGTTTGAGCATCTCACTCAGATAATTCACTGGTGCTCCCCATCATTATCCCTTCGAACTGCGGCCATGCCGGCACGCCGTCCGTGGACTTTTAGATATGTATACGCATGCGCGGGCGGCACGCCGCTCGGCGCTCACACCCCGTACATGCGCAAGAAGCACCTGCATGGGGTCATCGACTGTATGGTCGAGGTTTGGATTTCACCTGCAGCCTTTCTCTTGACCCTTGTTATCCGCAGTAACTATAGCATCAGCATCGCGCCGTGGCGTCAAATTTATGCTCCAAACATCGCAGGCATATCAAACGCTGACGTATCCGTGACATAGTCATTGGAGACGTTCTTACATGACTAGTCTGTGGTGTCGTCATCTTCGGCGAGCTGGGGGAACACGGCGTTTTTGGGCATGGTGACCTTCGTCAGCGAGGTGAGCTTTTTGCTCAGCGATGTATCCGTCTTGACCAGATCGCTCAATGTCACGATTTTGTAGCCGTCGGCAATAAGCCCGTCGATAATCTGCGGCAGCGCCTCGAGCGTCTGCTCGGCGCATTCATCGTTATCGGTCAGCAACACAATGTTGCCCGGCGTCACCGAATCGAGCACCGTCGAGACCTGCTCGTCGGCACCGTTGAGCAGCCAGTCGCCCGAATCGATATTCCACGAGACCACGGCAGACACCAGGTCCATCGCATCAATCCAGTTTTGCTCGTCAAAGGCTGCGTAGGGAGCACGCAAAAGCATCGTCGACGTTCCGGTCGCGGACTTGATCGCCTCGGTGCCCTTCGAAACCTGTTCGCGCACCGCATCGCGATCCTTGCCCTTGAGCGATTCGTCGCTGTAACTGTTGGAGCCGACCTCGCAGCCGGCATCGACAATCGCCTTGGCCGTGGCGGGCGAGGCCTCGGCCGCATCGCCCGACAGGAAGAACGTCGCGGTGACGCCCTTTTCCTTGAGCACCTGCAAGATCTGCTTGGTCGCTCCGCTCGGGCCCTCATCAAACGTCAGCGCCACGTACTTTTCGTTGCCCTTGGGCGCCACGCTCGCGCACTCGACCACGCAATCGGTGGCGGGCACGACCTCGCCGCGGTCCTGCGTCTTGCCCGACTGCTCGCCGACCCACACCTCAGAGCGACCCTGGATACCCCACGTCTTGACATACTCGATGGCACCCGTGCCCTCGACCTTAAGCTTGGGCTCGATAACCGTCGCCTGGACCTCATGCTTCTCATACGTGTCGCGGCCGTCTTTGACCGTCACCTTCTCGCCGCCCGTAAGCTCGCGGCTTTTCCACTTGCCCTGTTTTATGCGCTTGCCGTCCACTTTTACCGACAGCTTTTCGCCGCCATGGCGAGTAAGCACGCTGTCGTCAACGGCCAGCAAGTCCCCGGCGTCGTAGGTATCGGTCAGCTCCTGGTCGTCGATGAGATTTTGCAGCGTAGAGCCGACGCGCACCGCAGTCTCCTGGCCGTTGAGGACGACATCCACGCTGCGGTTGACGTAGCCCACGACAGCAGCGATGAACAGCACGAGCGCGCAACCCACGGCGATGAGCGCATAGGGCAGGCGAGACGGACGGCGGGGCGTGCGGCCGTTGCCGATGCGAGCGCTGCGGTCGCTAAAGCCGCGGCTATGGTTGAGATACATCGCGCCGGGCTTACGGTGACGCTTGCGCTGACCGCTGGGCAGCTGCCCCAGATCGCGGCGCGCCGTCGGACGCGAGCCCGAGCGTCCGTGTGAATATGATCCGTTTTGGCGCATGTGCCCTCCCCCATAAACGCAGCAAGCCGGAGCAACAGGTCTCCGGCTTGCCTCCCATCATTTGGTACGTCGCTATTTGCTAACTTTCGACGAGCCACCGCTCGCCTTTTGATATTCGTCCTTAAAGGCCTTGAACATACCGCGCGTCTTGCCGAGCTGCTTGCCCAGCGCGCGACTGCCCTTGTCCACGGCGACCGAACCCTTGTCATCGAGCACCTTGGCGCCCTTCTTGACCTTATCGCCCACCACGACGCTTGCCTCGGCAGCCTTTGCGGCGGCGCCGCCCGAATACCCGAGCGACTTGACCTCGTCCGAAACGATCATCGCGCCGTCCGCATAGCCGCGCAACATCGTGGGCGGCATCTGCGTGTCGCCCACCAGCACACTCGAGGCAGTGCCGGCGGTCACGTAGAACGTCTGCACGATGCCCGAACGCGGCTTGAACTCCACATCCGAGCAATAGCCCACGACATCGCCCGACTCCGTGCGCACGTCCATGCCAACCCAGATAATGCAATCGTCCAGGTTGATGTCGAGGCGCTTGGCCGCAGCGGCATCGTAGGTGCCCTTGACGTCGTCAACCGCGATGGCGCCCTCGTAGACGCCAATGGCATCGAGCGCCACAAATCGGTCGGGGCGCTCGATCATGCCCGCGATATCGGACTGGCGCACCATAAAGCCCACCACGCGCGTACCGCCCGGGGTAAAGACCGGAAAGTGAATCTTGCCGAGCTTTTTAGGACTGCGCGGCGTGCCGTCTTTTTTGGTGCGCTTATCCTCGGTAGGCTTGCGATAGATCTTGGCGCCGACAAAATCCCCGGCGCGCATTATGCCTCGGTCGAAGGCTCCGCGGCCTCGGCATCGGCCTCGACGGCGTTCTCGACCACGACATCGGCGGCGGGCGTCACGTTACCGCCCGAGATGGCGTCGTTGAGCTGCTCGCGCAGCTGGTCCATGCGCTCGCGGGCAAGGTCAACCTTGGCACGCAGGTCATCGGTCTTGGCGTCGACCATCGGGCCAAAATCGTTGACCGCAGCGCGGGCCTCCTCGGCACCGTGCTCGTAGGTGTCGCGCATGTTATCCCAGACGTCGTTGGCGATATCGGCAGCCATGGCGCGGGTCTCGGC
>CABSBA010000160.1 GCA_902475825.1 uncultured Collinsella sp.
TTTACGATATAAGAATTGCGCCCGGCGATAGGTGAAAGGAGAGGCAGATGCAGTTCGTAAAGATCATCACTACTGCAGACAATGCCATCCGACGCCAGCGCGCAATTTCCCGACGACGATAACAATCGTCTCTGTCCGCATGGGGCGAATTGCCTCAACAGAGTCATTTTGAGGTCGTTGGGTTTTAGCACGACATTGCTGCATGTTTCTAGGGCATGTATGTGCTGATTTTTGCTATTTAACCTGATATTGCACGGTATATGACCTTGAAATGACTTGCAACTGACCGATGTTCTAACTAGCTACCAAGGGCGAAAGGAAACAGCCATGAGCAAGGAAAAAGTCGTTCTCGCATATTCCGGTGGTCTTGATACATCCGTATGTGTCAAGTGGCTCCAGGACGAGAAGAATCTCGATGTCGTTTGCGTCTGCGGCAATGTGGGCCAGGAGGAGACCGGCCTGGATGCCAAGAAGCAGAAGGCGCTCGACCTGGGCGTTCTCGATTGCCAGGTGCTCGACCTGCGCGACGAGTTCTCCGATGAGTTCCTGACTAAGGCCATCGCCGCAAATTCCATGTACGAGAACAAGTACCCGCTGCTCTCCGCCCTGTCTCGCCCGCTGCTCGCCAAGAAGCTTGTCGAGGTCGCTCACGAGTTTGGCGCGACCTACGTCGCCCACGGCTGCACCGGCAAGGGTAACGACCAGGTTCGTTTTGAGGCTGCGGTCAAGGCCCTCGACCCCGAGCTCAAGGTTATCGCCCCCGTTCGCGAGTGGGATCTGAAGTGCCGTCCCGACGAGGTCGCCTATGCCCACGCCCACAACGTGCCGGTTCCCGAGGGTGCCAACGACAACCCCTATTCCATCGACGACAACCTGTGGGGTCGTGCCATTGAGTGTGGCCACCTGGAGGACCCCTGGAATGAGCCGCTCGACGACGCCTGGGTTATGACCAAGAATCCCGAGGACACGCCCGACACCCCGACGTATACCGAGATTGAGTTTGAGGTCGGCAAGCCCGTCGCCGTCGACGGCAAGAAGATGAAGCTCTCCGAGATCGTCATCGCCCTCAATAAGATTGCGGGCGACAACGGCTTTGGCCGTCTCGACCTGGTCGAGGATCGTCTGGTGGGCCTCAAGAGCCGCGAGTGCTATGAGGTTCCCGGCGCCCTGACGCTCATCACCGCCCACAAGGCGCTCGAGGACATCTGCGTCGAGGGCGACCTGCTCAAGACTAAGATTAAGCTCGAGCAGGATTGGGCCACCGCCGTGTACAACGGCCAGTGGTACAGCCCACTCAAAAACGCGCTCGACGCCTTTATGGCCGACACCCAGAAGTTCGTGACCGGCACCGTCCGTCTGAAGTTCTTTAAGGGCAACTGCCATGCCGTCGGCCGCAAGAGCCCCTTCAGCCTCTATGACTACGGTCTGGCCACCTACGACCGCGACACCACGTTTGACGAGAAGGCCAGCGCCGGCTTTATCGAGATCGATACGCTGTCGCTCAAGACGTGGGCTAAGGTCCAGGGTCCCAGCTCCGCTGCCGTTCAGGCTTAAGCCTTCCTTCCCTTGGTATCCGCGCGGCCCATCCGCGTGATACATAACGGGCGCACGGGGTCCCTACCTTTCGTTATGCTTGCTGACACTTCTTAACATCGGTGGCCCCTACGTTCCGCCCGCATATATGATGCCGCGTCTGCGGCTGAGTCCGAGCCCCGCCGGGGTTGTCCGGCGGGGCTCCTTCTATCAATTTGGCGGCTCTGCGCCTATATATATGAGGAGTATCCATTATGTTCCATGCTATCGCGCATGCTTTACTTGCCCTCGCGCCCGAGTTCGATGTTGCAAAGGTCGAGGACGTTCCTATGAGCCTGAAGGCCTGGATCGATGGTTCGCAGGGCAACATCCGGAGGGAGACGTTGGGCGCCAAGTGCATGGCGCGTCACTTCTTTACAAATTAGCTACATGGCCCCGCGCACGGTGGGGAATGTGTAAAACTAGCGGTTGATAAATCGCTTTAGCGACAGGGCGCATTGCTTTGGGCGCTTGTTTTGGTATTTGATGAAAGGGGACGGTTCCATGGCTCTTTGGGGCGGTCGTTTTGAGGCGGGCGTGGCCGAGGTCACGCAGGAGTTTGGCGCGTCGCTGCCGGTCGACAAACATCTCTATAAGCAGGATATCGCCGGATCTAAGGCACATGCCAAGATGCTGGCGGCCCAGGGCATTATCAGCGCCGAGGACGAGCAGGCGATTGCCGAGGGTCTGACCGCAATCGAACAGGATATCGATGCCGGCAACTTCACCTTCGATATCAACGACGAGGACATTCATATGTCCATCGAGAGCGAGCTGACGCTTCGCATCGGCGAGGCTGGTAAGCGCCTGCATACCGGGCGTTCGCGCAACGACCAGGTGGCGACCGATACGCGCCTGGGCGTCAAGGCGCTGGCTAAGGAGCTCATGGAGGCCAATCTTGAGCTGCGCCATGTGCTGGTGGATGCGGCCAAGAAGTACGACAAGGTGATTCTGCCGGGCTACACGCACATGCAGCATGCTCAGCCCGTGCTGCTGTCGCACCATCTGCTGGCGTATTCCTGGATGTTCGCGCGCGACTTTACACGCCTGCGGGCCGCCTTTGACGCCGCCGACAACTGCCCACTGGGCGCTGCCGCGCTTGCCGGTACGAGCTATCCGCTCGATCGTCAGATGACGGCCGCCGAACTTGGCTTTGCGGGCGTGATCCCCAACTCGCTCGATGCGGTTTCCGACCGTGATTTCCTGCTCGATCTGCATTACGCCGGTTCCGTCATGGCCATGCACCTGTCGCGCCTTTCCGAGGAGATCGTGCTGTGGTCGAGCTCCGAATTCGGCTTTATCACGCTTTCCGACTCGTACTCCACTGGTTCGTCCATCATGCCGCAGAAGAAGAATCCCGACTTTGCCGAGCTTATCCGCGGCAAGAGCGGCCGAGTCTATGGCAACCTGGTGCAGCTGCTCGTGACCATGAAGGGCTTGCCGCTCGCTTATAACAAGGACTTGCAGGAGGACAAGGAGGGCGCCCTCGATACTGCCCATACGCTCATGCAGTGCCTGTCCGTTATGGCCGGAATGATTTCGACCTGGACCGTCAACGAAGATGCCATGGCGCGCGAGTGTGGCGTGGGACACCTAGCCGCCACCGATGTTGCCGATTACCTGGCCAAGCGCGGTCTGCCGTTCCGCGAGGCACATGCCGTGGTGGGCCATCTGGTCCTGATGTGTGAGAAGCGCGGCTGCAATCTTGAGGACCTGCCGTTTGAGGTGTTCCAGGAGGCGAGCTCGCTCTTTGAGCACGATATTACCGAGGCGCTCGACATCCCGTCGATTGTCGCTGCGCGCACGACCGAGGGCGGCACCGCTCCTGCCGCCGTTGCCGTGCAGCTGCAGCGTGCCGAGGCACAGCTCGTGGCCGACGAGGGCGTGTTTGGATCGCTGACTAAGGTCGTCGAGATGGGCCACGGGGCAAAGTAAGGGTTTGGCTGAAGCGGCTTTGGCCATTTATTGATAAGTCGTTTTTGCTTTAACGGGCGTCTGCTGTTGCGGGCGTCCGTATTTTGTTGTTATGGGGGAGGGGCTTGTCGAGAACATCTGTAGGACCTTTGGGCAGGTTGTGAAGGGGGTGCGTTCACGGGCGGCAACCGACCGTCTGCTCGGTTCGATGCGGTTGATGGGCGGTCGGATGGTACTCTAATCGGGCTTCGAAACAGAAGTGACACATATGGAGCGCTTTAATAAATTGTAACGTTTCAATAAACAGCTTTTTGTTTAACTGCAGCTAAAACTCTGTTACGATGCAGTCCAGGCGGGTGCCGGAATGGGACTTGGGCACGCGCGAACCTACTTGAAAGGCTACCTTATGGCTATCGAGAAGACCTTCATCATGATTAAGCCCGACGCGGTGCGCGATCGCAAGATCGGCGAGATTGTTGCTCGCATCGAGCGCAGCGGCCTTGTCATCGAGCGCATGGAGATGACCACGCTCGAGCGCGCTACCGTCGAGGAGCACTACGCCCATCTGGCCGACAAGCCCTTCTTTGGCAGTCTCTGTGACTTTATGACGAGCGGTCCGGTCGTCAAGATGGTCGTTTCCGGTCTCTCCGCTGTCTCCAAGATGCGCACCCTTATGGGCGCTACCAACCCGCTTGATGCTGCTCCCGGCACCATTCGCGGCGACTTCGCTGTCGATGTCAACGCTACTGACCACAACGGTGCCATCTTCAAGCACAGATTCCACTTCCCCAGCAGCGTCC
>CABSBA010000161.1 GCA_902475825.1 uncultured Collinsella sp.
GGTCAGCGCCCTCTCATTTCACGTCACCTTGACGCAAATGCGGCCCGCTCGCTGTCGTATGTCTATCCTGCGACGCCTCGATTCTTGCGGCGGCAGATACCTAATCCCCTACGCTTGGCGGTAATGATCGAAGAAATCGGCGAGGTCTTCGAGCGACTCTTTGAGCACTTCCATACGCGGCAGGTAGACGATGCGGAAATGGTCGGGCTCGGCCCAGTTAAAGCCGCCGCCGCGCGTGATGAGGATCTTCTTCTCGTGCAGCAGGTCGAGGGCAAACTGTTCGTCATCGGTGATGTTGAACTTTTTAACATCCATCTTGGGGAAGATATAGAACGCCGCACGCGGCTTGACCACCGAGATGCCATCGATCTTGTTGAGTGCCTCATACACAAAGTTGCGCTGCTCGTAGACACGACCGCCGGGGCGGATGTAGTCGTTAACCGACTGATGGCCGCCGAGCGCCGTCTGGACAATCGACTGAGCCGGCACGTTGGAGCACAGGCGCATGTTAGAGAGCATGTTGACGCCCATGATGAAGTCGCTCATGCAGCGCTGGTTGCCCGAAAGCACCATCCAGCCAATGCGATAGCCCGCGATCATATGCGACTTGGACAGGCCGCTAAACGTAATGCAGGGCAGGTCGGGGGCGAGCGATGCAATGGAGACATGCTCGTAGCCGTCCATGCACAGGCGGTCATAGATCTCGTCGGCAAAAATCATGAGCTGGTGCCTGCGCGCAATCTCAACAATGCCCTCGAGCACCTCGCGCGGATAGACAGAGCCCGTGGGGTTGTTGGGGTTGATGATGACGAGGGCCTTGGTCGCGCTCGTGATCTTGGACTCCATATCCTGTAGGTCGGGATACCAATCGGCCTGCTCGTCGCACAGATAGTGCACGGGATGGCCGCCGGCGAGGGTTGCGCACGCCGTCCAGAGCGGATAGTCGGGGCTGGGGATCAAAATCTCGTCACCATTGTCGAGCAGAGCGTTCATCGAAAGCTGAATGAGTTCGGACACGCCGTTGCCCGTGTAGATATGCTCCATCTGAACATTGGGCAGGCCCTTGATCTGCGAATACTGCATGATCGCCTTGCGCGCAGAGAACAGGCCGCGCGAATTGGAATAGCCTTCGCAGTCGGGCAGCTGCTGGCGCATGTCCTTGATAACCTCGTCGGGCGTGCGAAAACCGAAGGGCGCCGGGTTGCCGATATTGAGCTTGAGGATGCGCTCGCCCTCGTCCTCCATACGGGCAGCCTCGTCGACGACGGGACCGCGCACGTCATACAGGACGTTATCGAGCTTGGTGGATTTAGAAAAAGTACGCATGGTGGTGCTCCTTGGAATTTGAGCTGAGAGACTAGTTTCGGATTTGGCAACGTTATGGGACGAGGACGTCTCGACTTGATCGGCGTCACTGGCGAGCAGCCAGGAAACATCGACCTCCAAAATACGGGCGAGCAGCTCTGCCACATCGCGCCGCGGGATCGTCTTGCCGCTCACATATTGGCTCATCTGACTCTTGCCGAGTTTTTTGCCGAGCATCTCCGATGCGCGGATTACGTCCGACTGGCGAACGTCGCGATCGGACATGGTTTGTCGCAGGCGATCGCTAAACGTCTCTTGGGCCACTAGAACCTCCTTGCTGGCAAAGTTCAATTTATAGAACACGAATTGAACCAAGGTTCAATTTAGCAAGCAGTATAGCGCCGTACCTCATTCGAAAGTTCAATTTCATAAGAAAACGTACCGAACTCCGAGATTTGCCCAAAGCGGACAATGACGTGTACGCGTTTAGAGGTATTCGAGGAAACGGGCGGCAGCAAGCGAAACGTCAGCCGTGCGATATATCGCATTGATCTGCCGATGGGGATGCCCCTCGAGTGGGCGCACGGCAACATCGAACTGACAGCGGCGCAAGATGAGCGCGGGAAGAATGCTCACGCCCAGGCCGTCCTCGACCATAGCCATAATCGCATAGTCATCCCAGGTCGACAGTTTTGAGCGCACTGCCAGCCCCGCCCGACGGAACAGCGGCGTAATCTCGTCATCGGTGCCGCGTTCTAGCAGAATAAACTGCTCGTTGGCCAAATCGGCAAGGGAAACAACCTCCGCGGTGGCAAGCAAGGAGTCCGCTGGCACCACGGCCATCAGCTCGTCTTGCACCAACGGCCGCGACGCCATGCCGGCGCCGCATGGTTCGCGTGGAATAAAGCCCAGATCGCAGCGGCCTTCCGCCACCCATTGTTCAATCTCTGAATAGTCGCCCATCAGCAACTCATAATCGACGTCCGGGTGATCGGCACGAAAGCGCGCAATCACCGGCGGCAGTATGTGGGTCGCCACGCTCGAAAACGTACCGATGCAGATTTTGCCGCGCATGAGCCCGCGCATCTCATCCACCCGTCGCTGCAAGCGAGTGAATTCCTCGCAGAGTGCCTCGACAGCCGGCATGACCTGCCGCCCGTCGGCAGAAAGAGCCACGCCCTCACGACTGCGGTCGAGCACTTTAAAGCCCCAATCGGCCTCAAGATCGGCCACCATGCGGCTCACGCCCGATTGCGAATAGCTCAGGCGCTCGGCAGCACGCGTAAAGCTTCCGGCGCGCACCGTCTCCAGCAGCACCTGCATCTTTTGAATATTCGTTTCCACGGCACCCCTCCACCTTTGCATGAGTTTTTCTCATTCTATCCATGCATTATATTCGCTTTTCTTCTAAAGCCAGTTCACCCATAGTGAACATGCTCGGATATAGAGGGGATGTCAGCGCATGAACAACGGACTGTTTACGTACTTAGCAGCATTGCTATTATTTGGCTCCAACGGCATCATCGCCGCTGCCATTGCGCTGCCGAGCTCCGATATCGTGCTACTGCGCACGTTTTTGGGCGCACTCTCGCTTGTCACCATCCTCGCCGTCACCCAACGCCATAAGCTGCAGGCGCCATCCCGCCCCCGCGAAGCCGCAGCCCTCCTCCTCTCGGGAGCCGCGCTGGGCGCCAGCTGGATTTTTCTGTTCCGCGCCTACCAGACGATTGGCGTCGGCGTATCCTCGCTGCTGTACTACTGCGGCCCCATCATCGTCATGGCGCTCTCCCCGCTCATCTTTGGCGAAAAGCTGACCGGCAGCAAAATCGCCGGCTTTATCGCCGTCGCCTGCGGTGCTTTTCTCATTGCGGCACAAGGTCTAGGCGGCAATATGCCCATTGCGGGTATCGCTTGCGGCATCGCCTCGGCCTTCTGCTACGCATTGATGGTCATCGCCAGCAAGGGCGCGCCGCACATCGAGGGCCTCGAGAACTCCGCGCTCCAGGTGAGCGCCGCCTTTGTGACCGCGCTGGTCCTCACGCTCATCACGCAGGGCGCTCCCTCATTCCTGTCCGCCGGCGTCGCCGCCAGTATTGATTGGCGCGCCGTCGTCATGCTCGGCGTCGTCAACACCGGCATCGGTTGCTTGCTCTACTTTAGCGCTGTCGCCAAGCTGCCCGTCCAGACCGTTGCGGTCGTCGGCTACCTCGAGCCGCTTTCGGCCGTCGTGTTCTCGGCCGTCCTTTTGGGCGAAGTCATAACACCGGTCCGCCTGATGGGCGCCGCACTTATCATCGGCGGCGCGATTTTTTGCGAATTCGCCGGCAAACGCGCAGGCGCCAAGGCTGGCATAGCCCAGACAGCACGTGCTTAAAAGCCCCTGCTTTGAAATGCTACCTGCGTACATAAATAATCCTCAGCTGGGGATTATTGTCTAAAATACCCCGATGTGCCAAACTGCTCTTATATGTATAAAGATGGCATAAAGGTCTACTGCTCCTTGCAGAGGCCAGATGTCCAAGGGAGTCCACGTGGCACACAACAAACTGGAGGCAAGCCCCCAAGACCAGCGTGGTCAAGGCGGGCATGGAGCCATTCCCCTCTCCGCTGGCATGCTGCTCGTTACGCTCGGCGTCGTATACGGCGACATCGGCACGAGCCCCATGTACACCATGAAATCAATTGTTGCCAACAACGGCGGCATCGGTACCGTCAGCGAGGACATGATCTTAGGAGCGCTTTCGCTCGTCATCTGGACCATGACGCTCGTGACCACGGTCAAGTACGTGGTTATCGCCATGAAGGCCGATAACCACAACGAGGGCGGCATCTTCGCCCTGTTTAGCCTGGTGCGCAAAGTGGCACCGTGGCTGATTCTCCCCGCCATGATCGGCGGCGCAGCGCTGCTCGCCGACGGCATCCTCACCCCCGCCGTCACGGTTACCACGGCCATCGAGGGC
>CABSBA010000162.1 GCA_902475825.1 uncultured Collinsella sp.
TTCCCTTGGAGCTTTCTCGCTGGCACAAACTCAGTGAGAGAAATATGCAGAACACAAAATTGTTTTATTAAAAATCATTCCTAATAGGCTTCACTTTCAGTCTCATTTATGGATAATAGAACTCGTCAAGACGCACGTCCGGAGAGGGCCCTTATGGGACCGGGCGAGCGCACCATCGCCATCGATCGAAAGGATCGAATCATGAAGTTTGTTTGCCCCGTTTGCGGTTATGTGGAAGAGTTCGACGGCGACCAGCTGCCCGAGGACTTCAAGTGCCCCCAGTGCGGCGTTCCCGGTTCTCGTTTCCTGAAGCAGGAGGAGGGTCAGCTCGAGTGGGCTGCCGAGCACGTCGTGGGCGTCGCCAAGATGGAGGGCGTCTCCGAGGACATCGTTGCCGACCTGCGCGCCAACTTTGAGGGCGAGTGCTCCGAGGTCGGTATGTACCTGGCCATGGCTCGCGTCGCTCATCGCGAGGGCTATCCCGAGATCGGCCTGTACTGGGAGAAGGCTGCCCACGAGGAGGCCGAGCATGCCGCCAAGTTCGCCGAACTCCTGGGCGAGGTCGTGACCGACTCCACCAAGAAGAACCTCGAGATGCGCGTTGAGGCCGAGAACGGCGCCACCGCCGGCAAGACTGATCTTGCCAAACGCGCCAAGGCCGCTGGCCTCGATGCCATCCACGATACCGTGCATGAGATGGCTCGCGACGAGGCTCGCCACGGCAAGGCTTTCGCCGGCCTGCTCAAGCGCTACTTTGGCTAAGCCAACCGCCTGAGACATAACCTCTAGCTCGATGAGGCCCGGACCGTATTGGTTCGGGCCTTTTTCGTGGGATTATTGCAGCTGTTCTTGAAGAACGATGAGCGACTGATGGCTCAGGTCGTCGTATTGTATGAGAACGCGAGATGGAGCGTTCTTAGTCGATGCCCGATCATCCGTCCACAGGCAATCGGCGATGTCAACATAGGAAATACGAGCGCTAGCAAGGGCCTTCGCGAAACTCTCCCCCGCCCTGTCCTCGGCCAGGGCAACGGTGCAGTAAAGGCCCGCGTCTGCATGCTCGATCGAGACCTCCCCTGCCGGAAACGCCTTCCGCACAAGCGCCATCAGGCCATCACGCGCCTCGCGAGCACGAACGCGCACGCGGTTCACATGCCGCTCGTAATCACCCGATTCCAGCAAACGAGCCAAAGCGACCTGGTCAACAGAACTCACCGACGAGGCGTAAAAACCAAGGTTGCGCCTAAACCGTTCCATCAGCTCATCGGGCAACACCATGTACGCTAGACGCAATGCCGATGAAAGGCTCTTCGAAAACGTGTTGGTGTAGATAACCGACTGGGCGGCATCGATTGACGCGAGCGCGGGAATCGGCTTGCCGGCAAGGCGAAACTCACAATCAAAGTCATCTTCGATGAGATATCGACCCGGCCGTTCGGCAGCCCAGCTCAGCAGCGCATACCGGCGCGCGATGCTCGTCACCAGGCCGGTCGGATACTGATGGGACGGCATCAGGTGAAGGACATCGGTCCCGGTTTTCTGCAGAGCGCTCAAGTCCACGCCCTCATCATCCAACGGGATATGTCGAACTTTGCAGCTCATAGCCTGATAGATGCGCGTCAGACGCAAATAGCCCGGGTCCTCAACGGCATACACCTTGTCCGCGCCAAGCAACTGAACCAACATGGTATCGAGCAGCTGGGCGCCCGCGCCGATAACGATGTTATTGGGATCGACATTCATGCCCCTCGTCCCACGCAGATGGTGAGCAATTGCGCGTCGTAGCCGAGCGGTGCCCTGTGCCGGTGCGGGCGAAAAGACCTCGCGTTCGTCTTCGGATGTCAGCGTCGCCCGTAGCGCGCTTTGCCAAAGCCGCGCCGCCTCCAAAGCGGAAGGAGAAAGTGTATCGAATCGCTCGGTCCGTCCATCGGCATCATGCGCGCTGGGGCCCACAGAGACGGTATCTCGGTCGATGCTCCCCGTAGTCAAAGGCAAAACCGGTGCATCCGGAAGCTCGCAAGCGTAGTAGCCCCGACGCGGCATTGAACAAATATAGCCCTCGGCAAGTAACTGGCTATATGCATTTTCGATAGTAATGACACTGATTCCCAGATGACTGGCAAAGGCGCGCTTAGACGGCAAATGCTCCCCCGCCGCAATGCGTCCAGCAACGATATCATCTCGAATTTGCTGGTAAACATACTCGTAGAGCGATGCCTCGCCGCGTTTTTCCAAATTGTAGTCAAGCATGAGTTTGCCACCTGACCTTATCGAGCTGTTCAATCTGGTATTAGTCTGACCTTGTTATTATCTCGAAAACTGAGTATTTCGCCATACCCAGCTCCCCGATAGGATGTTCCGTCAAGCAATGCACATGCCAACCAAGGGAGCAACCATGGCAGAACAGACCAGCAAGGCCGATCGCGTCAAACTCAATCGCGAGCTCGCGCAGATGCTCAAGGGCGGCGTCATCATGGACGTCACCACGCCCGAGCAGGCGAAGATCGCGCAGGACGCGGGCGCATGCGCGGTGATGGCGCTCGAGCGTATTCCGGCCGACATCCGTGCTGCCGGCGGCGTCTCCCGCATGAGCGATCCGGCCATGATCAAGGGCATTCAGGAAGCCGTGTCCATCCCGGTCATGGCGAAGGTGCGTATCGGCCACATCGCCGAAGCCCGCATCCTGCAGGCCATCGAAATCGACTACATCGACGAATCCGAAGTGCTCAGCCCCGCCGACGACGTGTACCACATCGACAAGAACCAGTTCGACGTGCCGTTCGTGTGCGGCGCGAAGAACCTGGGCGAGGCGCTGCGCCGCATCGCTGAGGGTGCGTCCATGATCCGCACCAAGGGCGAGCCGGGCACCGGCGACGTCATCCAGGCCGTGCGCCACATGCGCACCATGAACAAGCAGATCCGCGAGCTCGTCTCCCTGCGCGACGACGAGGTGTACGAGGCCGCCAAGCAGCTGGCCGTGCCCTACGATCTGGCCAAGTACGTGCACGACAACGGCCGTCTGCCCGTCGTGAACTTCGCCGCCGGTGGCGTGGCCACCCCGGCCGACGCCGCCCTGATGATGGAGCTCGGTGCCGAAGGCGTGTTCGTGGGCTCCGGCATCTTCAAGTCCGGCGACCCGGCCAAGCGCGCCGCCGCCATCGTCAAGGCCGTGGCAAACTTCACCGATGCCAAGCTCATCGCCGAGCTCTCGGAGGACCTGGGCGAAGCCATGGTGGGCATCAACGCCGACGAAATCGAGATTATCATGGAGGAGCGCGGGCGCTAGTCCAGCAGAAAGGATCGCACATGAGCGATTATGCAGACCAGACGGTCGCCGTGCTGGCGGTCCAAGGCGCTTTTGCCGAGCACGAGGCAAGACTATCCGAGCTTGGCGCACGCTGTATTGAGTTGAGGCAGGCGGCCGATTTGCGGAAGGACTTTGATCGCCTGGTCCTCCCCGGCGGCGAGTCAACCGTTCAGGGCAAGCTACTTGCCGAACTCGGTATGCTCGAGGGGCTTCGCACCCGCATTGTTGAAGGCATGCCTGTATTGGGAACTTGCGCCGGCTTGATTCTGCTGGCGCGCGACCTTGCCGCCCACGACGATAAGGGGACGCCGCGCCTGGCAACCATGGATGTACTCGTTGAGCGTAATGCCTATGGCAGACAGCTCGGCAGCTTTCACACCAAGGGGCAGGTAGGCGGTATCGACGGTGAGGTGCCGCTGACGTTTATCCGCGCGCCCCGCATCGTCGAGGTGCACGGCAATACCAAGGCCCTAGCCGAAGTCGATGGCCGTATCGTCGCCGCCCGTCAAGACAATCAGCTTGGTGTCACCTTCCACCCCGAGCTCGACGACGACACCCGCCTCCACGAGCTCTTCCTCCAAATGTAGGCGGAGCAGAAACGAGCGTGGATTTTCGGACACACAGAAAATGAGAGTGGATAATCTCCCACTTTGAGCTTGAATGCAGGCTCAAACCGGTAAATTATCCACTCTCATGCTATGTAGTCATTTAAGAACGTCCCCAATGACTACCTTGGATCATGGCAATGCCGATGTTTTGGCACCGACAGCGAGCGCCCACCAGAGCGAACAAATTGGCATGAAAAGAGGACGGCATAGACCTTCTGGTCATGCCGTGCCTTTTGAATGACAAATTGTCGCTCTGGGTGGCGCGCAGCGTCGACTAGTTACGCGGTTCGTAGAACCGCGTAACCCCTAGAAACGGTTGCCGCGGAAG
>CABSBA010000163.1 GCA_902475825.1 uncultured Collinsella sp.
CGACGCACCCCGCGTAAGTGTTCGAAAGCGCGGGCGACCAGTTTCCGACGTTATTAAATGCCCGGGCCTCTAACCCCGGGCATTCTTATTTGCGCTTGTTGCGGCGCAAATGCCTTCCACCGTCCGCACCGCGCGTGCGCCTACGGACCTTAAACCGAACCTCATACGAGTCAAGAAACGCGATGACGAACGTGCCCACATCGGACGATGGAGGCTGGATGCGTTATCCCAAAAAGAACGGGGCAAACTCCAGTGCGGAGTCTGCCCCGAAAAGAGAATGGCAAAGCAAGAACGTCGATGGACGAGAAAAGTGTCCGCAAGTCTCATGGCCATCACATCCCACCTGCCAAAGGGGTGGGTGAGCTAGCGTTACTCCTGCTCGGACTCCTCAGCCTGCTTACGGCTGCGGATGAGGTGCGCCACGCCGATGCACAGCACCGCGCCACCAGCGATCCAAGTGAAGGTCACGCCGTTAAGGCCGGTCAGCGGGAGGCCGGAGCCCTTCTTGTTCCTGACGGTGAGGATGACGGTACCGCCGTTGACTTTCTGGGTGACCAAAGTGGAACCGTCCTTCCTCGCGGTCACTTTCAACGTATTCGGATCAGTGTTCCCAGCGAACGTCGCGCCCTCGAGTTCACCAAGGCCCTCGGCGGTAATAGTGAAGGTAAAGTCATCCAACGTGTTGTAGCCAGGATTGCTGTCCTCGACCTCGTGCACCGTGTAGGTGCCGGCGTCGAGACCCGTTACGCTGATCTCACCATTCTCATTGGTTTTAAACTTGTATTCAGTCTCGCCAAGCGAACCATTCTTCTGAACAAACTGCGCGCCCTCAGCGCCAGATTCAAGTTCATCGGCGCCCGTGGCCTTGATAGTAAACTCGACGTCCTTGAGCTTGGTGTTACTATCGACAGAGTCTTCCTTGACGAGCTTAAGCGCATAGGTGTAATCGCGGACGGTATCAGGCACGGACTCGCCCTTGGAGTCGTGGCCGGGGTTGTTGGAATAGACGAGCTTGACGCTGTTGTCGTTGCCCGCGCCGCCGACAACGACCGCCTTACCGGGATCGAGCATGGCGGTGTAGGTGACGACAACCTGAGAACCCTCGGTGATGTCCACCCCTGCAGCCTTAAGGTTTTCAAACGTCACCGTCAAGACGGTTTTACCGTTCTCATCGGGCTCGGAGACATTCTTCGCAAACTTGGAAGCGTTAATCTCGGTCCCGTCGATCATGACCTTAACGGAATTCACATCGGCGGTCAGGCCGGCAGAGAGCTCGTCATGGAACTGGTAGTAATACGTATCGAACGTATCGACGTTCTTGGCGACGGTACCGGTCAGCTGGTACTCGACATTCTGACCCATCTGGGAGTCAGCCTTGTCGGCCCAATGGCTGCCGGGCTTGTCGTCCCTGACCTTCTTCTCAACCGTAGGAATGTTGGTCTTTTCGGTAACTGCAACAGCTTTGCCGCCCACGACGGCGAAGATCGGCGAGGTACCGGTCTGCTTCTTATCGGCGTAATCGTACTTAGTTCCAATCGAAGAGGTATCGGTCATGAACAGGTAATAGCCCTTGCTCTCGGCGGTAAAGCGGGCACCGGCAACAAAAGGCTTACCGGTCGGGGGCACGTCTTTTTCGACAGCCAGGGCAATCTTATTGAGAAGATCGTTCTTCGTCACGACCGTAGTATTAGTGGTATCCATGATCGCTGCAGAAAGGTAGTCGGCGACCTCCTGCGCGGTCGACGCACTGGTGATGCCCGACGTGGTATCGGCAGCAAGGACGCCGCGAACGGCATCCCTCGCTTGGTCGCTCGCCCAGTCGACGTTGGACACGACCTTCCGCCCGTCCTTGTCCACGACATCGGCCTTAAAGATCTGGTACGCCTTGAAATTGGTGGCCCCATTGTTCGCACTCTGCGTGATGGTGATCGTATTGTCGTCCTCCGCCGCAAACGCCATGGTCACCGGCGCCATAACGCCGCCGAAGCTCAGCGCCGCCGTGAGGCCTGCTGTCACTGCCAGGCGTGCGATGTTCCTGTTCATGCTCATCTTCTTTTCCTCCGTTTTCCGGTTGGTTCTCATTCGATCGGTCATCATCTGTCTGTGTCTTAGCATCTGCTTCGCTACGTCTCGCCCCGCTCTCTGTGGGGCTGCCAGCTACTCTTTATGACTGCCACCTCCCCGCTTGACCAGGAGCGCGACCACGATGAGCGCGACTCCGACGACCGCTGCGGCGGCCGCGGCGTACATTGCCATATCGCCAGTCGAGGGCATAAAGCCTCCGGTGGTAATGCTAGGGGGTGTGCCGGTGGGCGTGTTGATGAGCGACGCCTCCAGGCTGCCCGTCGACCCGTCCGCGCTGTCGGCGCGCAGGGGCGACTCGGCTGTGACGGTGAGCTTGGGCTTGGCGGCGGCCACCTGGCCGACGTCCAGGCCCTCGGCCTTGACCGTCACGGATCGCGTGCCCTCAAAGGCGGTGTAGCCCTTGGGCGCCTTGAGCTCGCGGACCTCCAGCTTGCCCGAGTCCACGCCCGAGACGGTCACGCGACCGTCCTCGCCCGTGGCGACGGTGGCCTTGCCCTCCGCATCCCACGTGCCGTCGGCCGCTAGCGTGCGGCCGCGGTCGTCGGCGATGCTCAGGACCGCCCCAGCAAGCGGCTTATCACCGTCGCTACCACGCTTGATGAGCGCGAGATCCCAGGTGTAGGCGCACGCGTCATCGCTCGGCGTGCGGGTAAAGCCGGCATCGCCGGACTGGTCGGCAAAGGGAGAGCGCGGGTAGCGCAGGTAGACCTCGTTGGGGTTGCCCTTCGCGATGCCGTGGTTGCATGCGCTGTTGAGCGGCGCATTGTACACGGCGACCACGCGGGCGCCCGCGGTGAAGGCGTCGGCCCCGCCGAGCGCGGCGATGAGGTCGCCGGTGCGCACGGTGAAGGTCTTGCCGTCGACCGAGACCCTGCACTGGGCCGTGATATCGGTCCAGCCCTTCGCGGACTCGGTGCCGACGCGGCCGTCCTTACCGGTCGAGACGGCGTCGAAGCCGCCGTCCGCGCCCGCCGCCACGTACACGCGCATGCTCGCGGCGACCTTGGAGGGATCGAGCCCCGCGCTCATGGTGTCGACGAACTGCACCGCATAGGTGTCGTATGCCGTGAGCCCCGCCGGGACCGTGGCAGAGAGGCGCCAGTACAGGTCGTCGGCGACCGTGGCGTCGGCGGCCTTCTGCCATGCGGCGGTGCTGTCCTCCAGCACGTGCTTGGCGACCTTGGGCGTCGCGGCCTTGGGCTTGACGGCGACGGCGCCGCCGCCGACCAGGGCCATGATCGGCGCGGTGCCGACCTCGCCCTGAGCGATGGCGTCGTCGTCGGCGACGATGAGCCAGTAGCCACAGGACAGCTTGGCCGCCGTGCCCGCGTTAAGGGCCACGGGCACGGCGTCAGAGCTCTGGAGGGAACGAGCGAGCTGTGCGCTCAGCGCGCTCGTAAGGTGGGAATTGGTGTTGAGCCACTCGGCAGCTTCCTGTGCGGTGGCCTGGGAATTGGGCATGCCGGCGCTGTGCAGCACAGGCAGCGCGGCGTCGCGCACGGCGTCGCTTGCCCAGGCGAGGTCGGTGGCGACCTTGGCGTCGCTGTCGCCGTCGACGACGTTGGCGCTAAAGATCTGGTAGGCGTCGTAGCCGCGCGCCACGGTGCCGCTCACCGTGATGGAACCGGTCGAGGTCGGCGCGGCCTGCGCGGATGCGGGGAACACAACCGCGCAGGTGCCGATCAGGAGGGCAAGCAGCGCAAACAAGATCGGGAAGGAGCAAACTCTCTTATTCACGACGCTCGCCCCCCTTCGCATTCGCCTTGCGACGAATGTGCATCCAGGCCGCAGCAGCGCAAAGCACCGCCGCGCCGGCAAGGTACGTCAGAGTGACGCCCGACATACCAGAAAGGGGCAAAGAGGTGGAGTAGGTGTTGGTGAAAGTGGGGATGGAGGTCGGCTTAGAAGTATCGGATCCGTCGTTGTAATTCACCGGAGTTTGAACGGCTTCGTCGATGGGGTTGCCGTCAGCGTCCTTGGTCTGGGTGTAGGTCACCTTCGTGGCAGCGATCGTGCCATCTTTCTGATCCGTCATCGTGACGTCAAATCGATAGACCGACTTGTCGTACTTATAGTGTGAGAACGGCAAAACCCCTGTACTCTCGCGCACGTAGTACTTGAAGTCTTTTTTAGCGCCACGACCCGAATCATCGG
>CABSBA010000164.1 GCA_902475825.1 uncultured Collinsella sp.
TTTTCGGCAGCCTACATTCCGGCAAATTCATAGGTCTACCTCGGGTTATGCGCGGGGCTACATGAACACTATTCACCTTATTTGATCTTTCTCCCGCAAAGCCGTAAGTCCCTCTTAAGCCTTGCGACCGCAGTGCCACGTCATCGCATACATTCACCCTCCGCCGAGCTTCGCCCGAGCCTCTCCCCACTCGCTATACTGGTGCAGAACGTGTAATTTTCGCCTGCTAAACGGGCTATTTGTTGGGAGGGCCCCATGGCTGCAGCCAATCACCCCAAGGGAAGCGTTTCCACCGGATCGATTAAGCCGGTGACGCGCAAGGCCGTCCGCTGCCAGCGCGAAGTCGCCTGGCTGGTCACGCAGGCGGCCGGTAAGCTCGTCGCCACCACCGACGACGTCAATGCGCCCACGCCCAGCTTTGTACTGGCGGCGGCATTGTCGTACACCCGCAAGCAGGAACAGGCCGCTCAGGACCGTGGCACCGCGATCGACTACAAGGCCGTCATGGGCCCCGACCTTGGGAGCTTTTGTGCGGCTGCGGGGCTGCCCGCAGCACCCAACGCGCTTTCGGACGCGGGCTACATGTTCACCCTCTCGGGCGCGGACCTCATCCGTGACCTCTACGCCTACTGTAGTGACCTGGGCGAGCGCATGGGAGACGCGGCGCAGGTCAAGCCGGGCTACGCGATTAAGCTCGCACTGCGACTGTTCTTGCTGGACGACGTCTCAACCGTCACCGCCTCCGACGGCAAAACCTCGGCATAAGCCATCACCAAAAGCGCCGGGCCGGGAAATCAATCCCGGCCCGGCGCTTCTTCGTTCTACTTGTCCCCGTCCCCTGCGGGCGAGTTCTTTTGGTTGCGACGGTTACTCCAGGTCACGTTGTGTTCCTTGTAGTAATCGGGCGCCTCGTTGCCGCTCGCGCTAATGGGGTCGTTGCCGGTCAGGGTGTCGGTAATATCCTGCACGAACTTAACGAACAGGCTCGAATCGTCGGTCTCGGACGAATCAAAGTCAAAACCGAACTCCACCGCGCCGCCAATGATCTTGTCCACGCACTCCGGGTCGTCGCCATCCAGCCAGATGACCACGGTGTACTTGTCCACATCGCCCACGCGGAAGTTCGCGTGGCTGATGGTCGTCACCACGTCTTTGGATGCAAACGGCTCGGTGCTGGGCTCGGGGTTGCCATCGGCCGCAGCCGCCGCATAGGTGGTGGGCTCGCCGTTGCGATACACCCTTACGCGCGCGGCCTTCTCCACGCCCTTGCTGGCGCTGACCACCTTGAGCTTGGCGCTGTAGCCCAGATCGGTCTTGCCGGCGTTGCGGATATAAAAGGTGTACGCCACGTAGTTCTTGCCGTTGTGGCTGCCGTCGATATCGTCCAGGTTGTCGGGCAGGTCCTCGGCAGCGATATTGGTGCCGTTGTCCAAGGCGTCGGCGGCCAGGCGCGCGGTGGCGTTGTTAAAGTCGCCGTTGTCGGCAATGGCCACGCCGCGACGGAACAGCTCCAGGCGGTTGAGGTTGATGGTGAAGTTGCCCATGTTTTCCTGCATAAACGACAGGGCGAACAGCACGCCAAAGGCAAGCGCCAGCACCACGAGGGCCTTTTGCAGCTTGTCCATGCGCAGCAGCGCCGCGCCGATGCGCTCCATGCGGCGCTTGGGCATATACATGGATACGACCGCGTCGGGGTCGATGTCGTCGAGGTCCTGGTCGGCCAGTGCCTGCTCCAGCTCCTCGATGCGCACCACGCCGCGCAGGTTGCGCTTGGGCTTGGACTTGCGTTTGGGTTTGCCAAAGCGCTTGCGGGAGGTGGGAGCCTGCTCGGGCACGGAGTCCTCGCCGGATGCGTCCTCGGCATTGGCGCTGGGCGCGTTCTGCGACGTGCCCCCGGCCTGGCCCTCGGCCAAATCCTCGGCAACGTCCTCGGCCAAATCCTCGGCAGCTTGATCTTTGTTGTTGTTACGCTTGAACAGAGCCATGGCGATCAGATCTTATATTTGGTGCGGATATAGCCGACGTATTCTTTGACGAGCTCGCGCTCCATGTCGTCGGCGTAGCGGAACTGCAGGCCGCAGACGTTGCGGTACAGGCTGCCCTTGGGCGCGCGGCGCACCCAGCACACGATGCCCAGCTGCTCGGGCAGCTCATGGCGCTCGCCCTGCAGGCGGATCGTGGGCATTTGCACGGCCAGGGCCTCGCCCACGTCGGGGTAATCGTTAAGGTAGATAGCCAGACCGCCGGCCGAGACGTCGATGGTCATGGCGTCCTCGGGCTCGTGGGTCGGCGCGTTGTCGCGCTGGTAGTTCAGGCGCATGGCGACCTTAAAACGCTCGTCGCGGCGCTTAACAAAGGTGCGCTGCTCGGCGACTTTGCGCATTTTCCAGTAGGTGCGGATGCCCTTTTTCTCGACCGACTCGGGGTAGCCGGCGAGCACGAACGTCTCCTCGCCCACTTTGTATTGCAGCAGCAGCTTTTGGTTTTCGTCCATGATGAGCGGCTTGCCGGCAAGCATGGGCGCGCTCATAAGAAAGTACGCCTCGTCCAGGTCCTCTTTGTACGTGGCGAGCATGTTGAAGTCGGTTTTTTGGCCCATGGGCACGTCGAATGCCACCTGAAGCTTGGTCCCCGGCGTTATCTGCTGCTCTGCCATGTTTTCTCCCCCAGTCGCGGGCGCCGATATCGTCGTCGTGCGCGATACGCATTGGGCTATTGTAACTGCTTTGCCGCAGGTTTCGATGTACAGCGCGTGAAATGGCAGGATGTGAGGCGGGGCAGCCACTAGTGCAGCTGCTCTGCGCGCCTTGTTAGTCGATACTTGCGGTTACGGCTCGTCGCCGCGGCCGTAGGCTCTAGCTTGCCCTGCGCGATAAGCGCATTGACGCGCGTCCTAACCTGGGAGACGGTGAGTCCCGTGCATTCTGCCAGTTCACGTGTTCCCAGTTCGCCGTTGCGCTTGAGTGCCGCCACAATTAAGTCCCCGCCATGATCGATTTGCTCAACCTTCGCTCGGTAGAGGACAACCTTAAACCGGTCGAAACCCGGGCAAAACAATGGCTCGGCCAGACCGTGCGCACGCATGGCATCTAGCATCATTGGAATGCCCGACCCGTTGCCTTCGGCAGGAGAGCCCGCACCGTCGGGCAATGGGACAAGCGACATGAGCTTCACAAGCGTAGCATTGCGACATCGGGAGCTGCCGTCAAACAGGTTCTCGCGAGTCTTTCCTCCGTATAGGCCGCCGGGGTTCGTCACCTCGATACGGTCATCAAAGACGTCAACAGCGATCGACTGCCCACAGAACCGATCTCCGTATTCTCGGTGGATTACGGCGTTGGCGATTGCCTCGCGCAGGACCTCCTCGGGAATCTCCAGCGAGTCGACACGCGAGACGCCTTGGATCATCGAGGTTCGCCGCAAATTCTTGGCGACTGCCGCGACGGCATCCGAGATCATTTCGCCCAACGTTCCCTCGCAGATCGTACGGTCCATGAACCTCAACGACCCCGCCGCGCCCTTCTGCGTTCCGGCATAGACCGCCACATCGATAAAGAGCTTAGGATAGAACTGCTGAGGATAGGCACCCGCAGCCAGGAGCCCGGCCTTAGTAACATTGCCCTGGGAGTCGAGGAAATTCAGGCGCTCCAGCTTCGTTTTCTTGTCCGGCGCGCCGCGCATTGCCCGGGGTGTCAGCGAGAAAGCACGCTCTATCGTGCGGTCGACCAGGGCCTCGTCAAGATCGCCTGCGACCGCGCCGGGCACCGCATCGCGATCACTGGGGCTCGTCCGCTCGTATGACGACAGCGCCAAAACCTCGGTCGATGAAAGTGGCACGTCTTTGTCATCGATGCGCTTGTAGCTGCCGCCCTGGGCGCCGCGCTCTATTACATAGCAGGGCTTGCTCGACGGGTCGAGCTCCTCAATCGTGATAACGAGAACCACGGTGCCCCGAAGCTCCACGCGCTCAATAGTGTATTTGGGCGGATTGGCCAGTTTTCCGCGGCCGCCGGCATCACCCATGCCCGCCACGAATTGGTTGAGCACTTTCTCGGTCTCAAAGTTTGCAACTGGGACAAAACCCGCGCGCTCGCTCACTCCGAGCACGATGATGCCGCCGGCAGTGTTTGCGAAAGCGCTGACTGTTTCCCATACGTCGCGGGAAAGCGTCGTAGCGCTCTCCTTGACCTCGACGTTAAGATCGTCCGAGCCCATGCGCCTTAAAGA
>CABSBA010000165.1 GCA_902475825.1 uncultured Collinsella sp.
GGATGTCGAGGTTGTGCTCGACCGCACCCCGTTCTATGCCGAGATGGGCGGCCAGCAGGGCGATGCCGGCGAGCTTTCCGCCGAGGGCGTTTCGCTGACCGTTTCCGATACCAAGAACCACAACGGCCTGTATGCCCACGTCGTGCACGTCTCCGAGGGCACGCTGACCGTTGGTGTTACCGTGACCGCCGCGCTCGACGCCGAGCGCCGTGGATTCCTGCGCCGCAACCACACCGCCACGCACCTGCTCGACGCCGCACTTAAGCAGGTCCTGGGCGAGCATGTCTCCCAGGCTGGCTCGCTGGTGACGCCCGAGCACCTGCGCTTTGACTTCACGCACTTTGAGGCCCTATCCTCCGAGCAGCTCAAGGCTGTCGAGGACCTGGTCAACCAGCAGATCTTCGCATCTAAGCCGGTCGTGACCCGCGTCATGGGCATCGACGAGGCCAAGGCCGCCGGCGCCGTCGCCCTGTTTGGCGAGAAGTATGGCGACGTCGTCCGCGTCGTTTCCGTGGGCGCCGAGGACCAGCCGTTCTCCCGCGAGCTCTGCGGTGGCACTCATGCCGCCAATACCGCCGAGATCGGCCTGTTCAAGATTATCTCCGAGTCCTCCACGGGTTCGAACGTCCGCCGAATCGAGGCCGTGACCTCCAAGGGCGCTCTCGATTACATGGCCGACCGCCTGGCACTCGTTGACGCCGCTGCCGCTGCTCTCAAGTGCCGCGTGGACGAGGTTCCCGCCCGCGTGGAGAACCTGCAGGCAGAGCTGCGCGAGACGTCTAACAAGCTCAAGAAGGCGCTGACCGGTGGCTCCTCCGATGCGATTTCCAGCGCCATCGAGGGTGCCGTCGAGCTCGACGGCTATAAGCTCGTCGTCGCTGAGCTCCAGGGCCTTGAGGCTGCTGACCTGCGCAACGTCTGGGATACCGTGCACCAGAAGGTCGCTGGCCCTGTCGCCTGCGTCGTTGCCAGCGTGACCGAGAAGGGCACTCCGGCCCTGCTTGCCGCCGGCTCCGATGACGCCGTGAAGGCCGGTTTCCACGCCGGTAACGTGATTAAGCAGATCGCGGGTCTGGTCGACGGTCGCGGTGGCGGCCGTCCCAACATGGCCCAGGCCGGTGGCAAGAACGCTGCCGGTATCGCCGATGCCCTCGCGGCCGCCAAGACCGCGCTCCGCGCCTAAGTAGTCGCTGTGGTCGCGCTCGCGCTGGACATAGGGGAGACCAGAATCGGCATCGCCGTCTCGAGCCGTGATGGCAAGATGGCGATGCCCGTCAAGGTGCTCCCGGCCGCGGAGGTCACCGGTATGGCCAAGACGTTTCGCTACCTGGTCGAGGACTATGAGCCCGACATCCTGGTAAGCGGACGTCCCCTGACCATGGCCGGCGAGCCCGGCCCCCAGGCTGAGCGCGTTGCCGCCGCGGCGCAAAAGATCGCCGACGAGCTCGATCTTCCGCTGGAGTTTGAGGACGAGCGCCTGTCTTCGCAAGAGGCCAAGCGTATCCTGCGTGAGCAGGGACTCAACGAAAAGCAGATGAGGGGCAAGATTGACATGATCGCCGCCAGCCTGTTCTTGCAGACATGGCTCGATCGCAAAAACGAGGAGGTTTTGCATGTCTAGCGCTTTCGATCCGCGCCAGCCGAATCGTACGCCACAGCCCGTGCCGCGCCCTGCGCAGTCGACGCAGCGTGCGGCCCAACAGCCTGTTGCCCGTCCGACCCAGCAATCGTCTGCCCGTGTGCCCCAGCACCCCGCTGCTCGCACGGCGCAACCCACTGGTGGTACGCGTTTTAAACAGCAAGCGCCTGCTCAGCGCGCACAGACCCCTCAATCTCATAGTCATTCTCACCGGGTTCACGGCACACACCGCGTGGCTCCGGCTACGCACTCAAGCTACAACTCCCATGTTCGCCGCAGCGCTCAAAAGAAGAACTCCCCGGCGCCCATGATTGTCGGCGCCGTGTTTGCCCTACTTGCGTTGGTTGCGATCGTCTTTTTTGTCGTACCGGCCGTCAAGGGCTTCATTACCGGTGGGGACGCGAACGTTGCAGCTGGTCAGCAAGTTACTATCACGATTCCCGAAGGCGCTTCGGGCGATACCATCGCCTCGATCCTCTCCGAGAACCATATCATCGAGAATCCCAAGGATTACTACGCTGCGGTCAAAAAGCTTAACGCCGATATGTCGCTCAAGCCGGGTAAGTATTCGTTTACCACGCTCATGGACGCGACTAAGGTCGTCCAGCAGCTTATGGAAGGTCCCAACGCCGGTTCCGATGCGCTGACTATCCCTGAGGGCCTGACGGTCGATCAGGTCGCCGACCGTGTCGCCAAGGCGTATGACGGCATTTCTAAGGAAGACTTCCTTAACCAGGCCAAGGCGAGCAATTATGTGAATGATTACGCTTTCCTTAAAGACGCTGCGAACGATTCGCTCGAGGGTTTCCTGTTCCCCAAGACCTATTCGCTGGGTAAGGACCCGAGCGCCGATGACGTGATTCGCGCCATGCTCGACCAGTTTAACGCCGAGTATAAATCGCTCGATTTTGCCAGCTGCGAGGCAAAGATCAAGGAACGCTACGGCGTGGAGATGTCCGATTACGACATCGTCAATCTTGCCTCCATCGTCGAGCGCGAGGGCCTCAACGCCGACCAGCGCGCGCACGTGGCCTCGGTCTTCTACAACCGCCTTGCCGGCAAGCTCGATGGCCTGCGCTACCTCAACAGCGATGCGACCATGATGTACGTCACCGGTGGCGAGGTTACCGCTGACGACCTGCAGAGTGATAGCCCCTATAACACCTATAAGCACGAGGGCCTCCCGCCCACGCCCATTTGCTCTCCGTCGCTCGAGGCACTCAAGGCCACCCTTGAGCCGACCGACTCCGATGATCTGTATTTCTACATTACGCAGGACGAGGAGTATTTCTCGAAGACCTACGAAGAGCATCAACAGTCTTGGAATTGATCATGAGGATTTTTAGCCCCAAACGATATGTTGCCTCGGTCGACCGCATCGACCTTGATACCCTCTGGGCCGACGGCAAGCGCGCCATTTTGCTCGACCGCGATAACACCCTGGTGCCGCGTGATACCGAGCAGGTTCCCGCTGCGGTCTCCGCTTGGCTCGAGGCCGCCCATGCCAAGGGCTTTAAGCTGTGCATGGTGTCCAACAACTGGCATCGCGACCAGGTCATGAGCTCCGCACGCGAGCTGGGTCTCGAGGCCATCAGCCATGCCATGAAGCCCGCGCCGTTTGCTCTCAAAGCCGGACTTAAGCGCCTGGGTGCCACGGCCGATGAGGCCGTGCTGATCGGTGACCAGCTGTACACGGACGTGTGGAGCGGCAACTTTGCCGGCGTCGATACGATTTTGGTAAAGCCGCAGGCCACGCAGGACCTGTGGTATACGCAGATCTTCCGTATTTTTGAGCGCCGGGCCCTGCGCGACCTTCCCTGCGAGGAATAGGTTTCGTCATGTCCCAGCACACCAAGCACGGCTGCGACCATATCTTCTTTATCGGGTTTTTGGGTGCGGGCAAATCGACGCTAGCGCGTAATGTCGGCAACATGTTCAAGCGCCGGTTTATCGATACCGACCGCCTGGTGGTCCGCCGTTGCGGCAAATCGGTGACCGAGATCTTTGAGACCGAGGGCGAGGAGCGCTTCCGCGAGCTCGAGACCTCGGCGCTTCGTTCGCTTCAGAGCGAGCGCAGCTTGTTGGTTTCGTGCGGGGGCGGCATTGTCGAGACGCCGGAAAACATCGAGCTCATGCACCAGATGGGTACCTGTGTGTACCTCGAAGGCGATTTTGAGGACTCGATGCGCCAGATTCGCCGTTCCGATACCCGACCTGATTTCCGTTCGCCCGAGCACGCGGCACTGCTCTTTGAGCATCGCCGTCCGTTGTATCGCCAAGCGGCCGATCTTACCCTCGATATCCGCAATAAGTCCTTTGAGGATGTTTCGTACCTTTGTGCCGAGATGCTTTTGGAGCGTGGATTGCTATGATTCGCCGTCAACTCATCAATTTCCAAAACCGCAGCGTCGATGTTCGTGTCGGGCTTGGCGCGTATGAGGAGCTGTCGCGCATGTTTGCCTCTGCTGTGGGCAAGCCCAAGCGTGCGATGGTTGTTTGGAATGCAGCCGTGTCTGAGCGTTTTGGTGAGGTCGTCGATCATGCACTGGTCGATGCCGGCTTTGCCGTGTCGCAGCTTTTGCTTGAG
>CABSBA010000166.1 GCA_902475825.1 uncultured Collinsella sp.
CAGCGGGATGCCGTCGTATTCGTATTGAAGCGAGTTGTAGCCCCACATCTCGTTGAATGTCTGTCCGCCTAGGGCGCCACAGATGTGGATGCACATGGCGGCGTTTTGCGGCTGGCTCAAATCGCCAAGGTCGGAGATTGCGGGTATCAGCGTGGCGAGCGAAAAGCCGCCAAATTCCTGTTCCAGGGTCTCCTTTACCTGCATGCAAGCATTGTGTCCGGGAAAGACGATGCGGTTGATGACCCTTTGGGGCTGGATCTGACCGCCTGTCTCTTCGATTAGATGGCGAAAGAGCACGTCAACGTCCGATGCGTCCATGGTGGCGGTTGCGACCTCCTGCGTCTTGGTCGACTTCTTTTTGCGTTTGCTTGCCGCGGAAGACGATTTTTTGCGCGAGGGCGCCGGCTGGGGCTCCTCTTGGGCGCCAAACTGGTCCTTGAGAAAGTCGAAGTACAGGGACACGTTTCCGCGCTGCGCATACGAACGCATGATGGGGTCGGTGGTGTCCTCAAAGTACTTTTGGCTTCCGTCGGGCATGGACATGGTTCCCATGCCGCAGCGGAACAGGGTGTCGGTGGCACCGTCGAACCCCTCCGGGAAATACACCCAGCAGCTCTTGTCGACCACGTTTGCAAACGAGACGCTATCGCCCTGCGCATCGGCGATCACGGCGCCGGCGGCGATCTCATCGGCATCGGTGTACTCGTAGTAGACGGGAACGCCGATCATCTTGGAGATAGTCTTGGCAACCTCCAGCGAGGGGATGCCGTTGTATTCGTACTGGAGCGAGTTGTAGCCCCAGACGACGTTGGTGACCTCTTCGCCGTCGGACCCGCAGGTTTCCAGGGCGGCATTGGTGGCGTCGGTCGGATCCATGTGCTGGAAGTCCTCGTAATCGGGGATCACGGCAGCAAAGCAGAACTCGCCATAGTCTCGCTCCAGGGCAGCTTTGGCCTGCATGCAGATATCGTGATTGGGAAACACGATGCGATTGACAATCTGGTTGATCGAGATCCCTCGGTCGGTATCTTGAAGCAGATGCTCAAAAATCTCGTCCATCGTTCCTTCTTTCGTATGCGGTGGAAGCCCACGATCCCGGGTTTTTGGGCTCG
Organism: uncultured Collinsella sp.; assembly: GCA_902475825.1. Taxonomy (GTDB): domain Bacteria; phylum Actinomycetota; class Coriobacteriia; order Coriobacteriales; family Coriobacteriaceae; genus Collinsella. Next base: position 1,113 of record CABSBA010000166.1, read on the forward strand.
TGGCTTTGCTAACTCGAACGCTACTGCCCCGATGGGCGAGAACGTTGCGCAACATCCGCGAGTGCGCAAATTGCAATGCGGAACGGTTTTGCTGAGGCGGTGGGGGCGATAGGGGAGAGGCGGACGAGTCTCACACGAGTCCTCGGTATATGAAAGCACGCCCGCCGGCAGATTGTTGTCGGCGGGCGCGTTTGGGATCGCATATGGGTTGATGCTCGAGACTAGGCTTCTTTCTTGATGGAGCCGAGTGTCACAACTGTAGCGATTGAGGCAATGCAGCACAAAGCCGGATAGATGGGGCCGGAGTACTCCATGGACGCATATGCCATAAACGCGGCAATGGCAGCGAGCAGCGCAAAGCCGATACGTGCGACCGCGATTTTTTTCTGCATGAATGCCATGATGAGACCAAGAACGGAGACGGTGACCGGAATTGCCCAGACATAGGTCAGCGAACTGTAGAAGTCGCCGCCGCTGCTGCCGTACGCTGCCATCGTATCAGCGTAGTCGCCCATTTCCAGCATGGTATAGGTGGACTTAAGGCGATATGCTTCGCCAGCCGTGCTGTCGCCACCAAAGAAGCTAGAGAGGTTGTTGGCACCATCGGAGATGTACTGGGATGTTTGCAGATCGCTGGCGGTCGGCGAGAACCACGGCATAAAGGCCAGGATGAGGGCGATGACGCCAATGACCAACGGAACGATGATGTTGGTGTTGAGCGAGACGCTCGGGGCACTGATCGCTGGCTTTGCTGGGCTGGGAGCGGTGGCGTGGGCGGCTGGCGCTTTGACCGTTGCGCCGTCGTGAGCTGCGGTGGCCTTGGCCGGAGCAGGCTGGCTGGCAAACTTGTTTCCGCACTTGGGGCAGAAGGCGACGCCGTCGGGGATTTTCTCTCCGCATTTAGGGCAGAACATGGTGCTTCCTTTCGTTGGGAACCTTGTCGAGTCCTAAGATAATCTTTGACCGTCTGGTTATGTTGCGCAACATTGCGCGCGATGGTGTGGGTATCCTTGACGCAAACGAATTAAAGGCGGAGAAAGGATCCCCATGAGTTTCTTTGACGATCTTCAGAACTCTATCAATCGTGGCGTTGCCGGCGCCAACCGTACGGGCAACACGATTAAGCTCAAAGCGCAGCTGAGCGAAGCCATGAAACGCCGTCAGACCCTTGCTGCCCAGCTTGGCGCAAGCCTGTACGATGCGACTAAGGACGACCCCGAGCTTCGCGCCGGTCGCGAGGCCATTTACGACGGCATCGCTGCCATCGATGCCGAGCGTGCCGGCTATCAGGCCGAGATTGATCGCATCGAGGCCGAGGCACAGGCTGCCCAGGCCGCTGCCGTGCGCTACACCTGCCCGTTCTGCGGTTCTACCGTTGCTGCCTCCGACCTGTTTTGCTCAGGGTGCGGAAAGCCCATGGCAGAGATCGAGGCGGCAATTACCAAACAGCGAACCAGCGGTATTGCAACGGCGGCCGCTCCTGACGCGTCAAGCTCTGCGACGTGTCCTCAGTGCGGTGCCCCCATCAACGAGGGCGATATGTTCTGCATGAGCTGCGGCGCCAGGTTGGAGTCGGCGCCGGAGCCGGAGCCCGAGCCGGTTGCCGTGCCCGAACCTGAGCTGGTTGCCGAGCCTGAGCCTGAGTTGGTTGCCGTGCCCGAACCGGTTACTGCGCCCGCGCCGGAGCCGGTTGTTGTACCCGATCCCGAGCCAATTGCCGCTCCCGCACCTAAGCCCGAGCCGATCGTCGCGCCTGCCCCTGCTCCCGTCTTTGAACCCGAGCCGGTAAGCGCTCCCGAGCCTGAGCCTGTCGCTGCGCCCGCACCCGCATTTGCTCCCGAGTTCGTGCCGGCAGCAGTATCCGCGCAGGCACCCGCGCCCGCGCCAGAGCCGGCCGTTTCCCTCCCGAACAGTACTTGTCCCACCTGCGGTGCGGTCAACGATCCCGAGGACAAGTTCTGCATGCATTGCGGCGCCAAACTTCACTAACGCCACGTTGACTTCACCGGGCTCAAGCTCGCCAAAGGGGCCGGATCTTTCTAGGCAAAGCGCCTGGAGGGGTCTGGCTCTTTTGCGTCGTGCGTTTCGGTGCCTAACCCAGCTACCGTTTAATGTTGCGCAACAGAATTTGGCCAACACCGCATAGGGTTGAAGGCGTCCGACGGATAAGAGAAAGGAATCTGCCATGCGAAACATCTAGAAATGATGCAGAACGAATCATTTGATTTATTCGGGACGATGCAACTGTCCTAATACGCGAAGGGAAGGAGGGGTCATGAAATGCCCCAAGTGCGGCGCTGAGATCGCCGAGGAAGCTGCATTCTGCGGTAAATGCGGCGACAAGATTGAACATGAAGATGCTGGCGTGACGGATGGCGTTGCGCCGGATACCACCGTTGAGGATTCGGTGGACGTCGAGGTTGAGAATGCTCCGAAGGAGATACCTGCGGAGGGCCCAACGGATACAAAGGGCGAGGGAAAGCCGGAGAAGCAGCTCAGCAAGAATGCCAAGATTGCGATTGCTGCGGTCGCTGTTGTTCTCATGGTTGCCCTTGGCGCTTTCCTTTTCAATCAGCAGCAGCAAAAGGATTTTGAGAAAGCTGTCGAGGCCCAAGTGCTCGAAGAGGCTAAGGCGGAGTACGAAGGCCAGACGGAGCTCTTTGCCAAAAACGATTACGTTGAGCCTTCGGAGTACCAGGTCGATTCGCTTGCCGTATCCGAGCTCAACGAGAGCGATGGCAAGGTAACGGGCACTGCGACCGCCGACGTGTCCAACGAAAGCTTCTCTACAACGGTCGAGCTCAATTACACTGCCGATGTAGATGGCAGCAGAAACGTGTCGAACGTCACGATTGAGCCCACTTCTACCGAGACGACCCCGCTCTCGGGCATTACGACGGATGAAGAGCACGGAATCGAGGATGCGGATTCGGAGTTGTACGACGACAACACGTGCGTCGTCGATTATGTTGACGATAGTACGGCGAATTGGATCGTGACGTCCGGAGCCAAGCATGAGCTGACGTACAAGTTCAACGGCAAGAAGTGGAAGTTTAAAAAGGACGAGCTGAGCAGCGATATCGAATGGGGTGATTTC
>CABSBA010000167.1 GCA_902475825.1 uncultured Collinsella sp.
GCAATCGAGCAGGACAATTTCACTTATGAAACTACAGGTTAGATCGATAATCATCATTCTAGCGTCAGAACATTCTAGAACTTAGAACAGACTAATCGACAAACATCTGCAACCGGATAGAAAGAAGTATTCATGAAGAAACGGGACAGTATCTACGAGGCATTTCTCAGTGCGATCGATGAGGATCTCCGTGGTATGTGCGAAGAGAACGGAAAGGCAGAGCTGCCACTTCCGTGTCCGTACTGCGGCGAGAAGAACATCGAGCGCCTGGCTAAATCGCTCGTTGGCGTGCTGGAAGAGCGCTCGCCCGATATTCCCGGGCTGGTGCCCGAGCAGTATCGAGCCGATGTACACGAGGCCCGTGAGCTTTTGACTGCTGCGACACTCGCTTTGCTTCCGCTGTATTTTCCCCCGCGCGATAGCCGCATAGGCAGTGTAGCGACTGTGGTGAGTATGTTTAGGCACGGGCGTACTGCGGGCTATAAATCGGCTGGTGTTCTCTTGTTCGAGGAAGTTGCGACAGGGATGAAGTACAGCACCAAGCAGGGTGCTTATATCCCGTCCTCCTTCGTGCGCCATACCGATGGCAGAAAGCCATGCGACCGGCTGCACCGCGATGGATCGCGTGGCTTTACGGCGGATGAAGATGATGCCGTCATGTTTTATAAGCGCTACCTCAAGGTGCAACGACGCGTGTTCGATACGAGTCCGCGTTTCAACTTTGAGTTATGCGTCAAACGCCCGTTTGAGGCACTTTCGGATGGACGACACACTTTTTATTACATGGAGGAAAAGATGGAGATCGATTTGGCGACTAAGGTGCGGAAGCTTCAGGACCGCTATATCCTCAACCTCACTCAGGCAAAAGGGTACGACCTACTCGACAAGTTGATGATTAATACGCTGCTTGCGTATCTGCGTGATGAAACGGCCTCAGTTGCGGCGCGCGAGAGCTATTTGTCGCAGACCGAGCGCCTGATCGACGGCGTGGTCAAGTTTCCGCATACGACGAGCCCCAAAGAGGGCGTAGACGTCGACCGCATTGCCTAACAACCACCAACACTACGGACAAGAAAGGGATCACGCCATGCCAGTCATCAAGATGTACGGCTACGAGGCCGCGCAGCAAACGGAGTATCAGACCAAGAAGTGGGCGACTAAGGAGGAGATGCGGGCGCTGTCGTCCGGCGATGAGCAGCGCGACGTGATCCTGGCGCAGGGTGCCACGGTGGCGTTCTACGAGGACGACAAGCATTGGGAGACGAGTGTGTCCAACAATGTTTTTGCCTTTGGAGGTACCGGCAGCGGCAAAACGGCGAGTTTCATTTTGCCCAACCTGCTCAATCACCACGAATGCTGTTATGTGGTCACAGACACCAAGGGTGAGCTGCTGCGCCGTACGGGGAAAGGCTTTGAAGAGGACGGCTACGAGGTAACGGTTCTCGATACTGTTAATCCCGAGCAGTCGGCCGGATACGACCCTCTGCGTTACGTGATGGATGTCGAGGATATCCCCACCACAGTGGCGGCAATCATGGAGGGGGTGGATCCTGACGGCCGTAGCCTTAGGTATGATCCGTTCTGGAATAACGCGAGCGACCTGCTGCTTCGAGCGATTGTTGGAATCCTGTTCCTCCTGGAGACCCTTGCCGGCACCCTTACGCCGGGTGAGGACCCCAATGCCCCGCGCCGCTACCTTAAGATGAACAACGTCTTTAAACTGGCTGCGCTCATCAAGGTTACGGGAGATGGTGAGGGGCGATTCCCGTTGGACTACCTTGTAGAAGAGGTGGAGTCCAGGGAGTTTCTCGATAAGTTTGGTGCGGAGAACGCTGATCTGTATGGCGTTGAGCAGTATCGCGATTTTCGAGGTGCGGCAGATAGGACGCTTAAGAGTATTCTGATCACGCTCAATGCAACTATCTCGCGGCTTAAGACGCCTCAGCTCATGCGCGTTTTTGAGAATGACGAGATGCGTCTTGATCGTATTGACGAGGGCAAGCGCATGATCGATCTTAAGGTGAGCGACAACGATTCGGCTAATGCATGGCTTGCGAACGTTGCCCTTAAGCAGCTGTTTAACCTTGCCCAGCGCCGTGCCGATGCCAGCCCCAGCGGCCATTTGCAGCGTCGCGTGCAGTTTGTGCTCGATGAGTTTCCCAATGTGGGCCGCATCCCCGATTTTGAGCGCAGCATTGCGACTGTGCGCAGTCGCGGCATTAGCTTTTTGATGTGTGCGCAATCGCTGAGCCAGCTCGATGTCGTGTACGGCAAATCCACGGCGCTTACCATCCTCGATAACTGCGATAGTTTGGTCTATATGGGCGGCGGCAGCAACATCGCGACGCAGAACTACATAAGCGAACTGTGTGGCGAGTCGGTTTTGGGCACCAAGTACGTGGGCGCCGAGCGCACTGCCGTAGATGTGCGCGGTTGCGTGATGACCCCAGGCGAGGTTGGGCTTATGCCCCGCACCGATTGCCTGGTCAAGGTGACCGGCATGCGTCCCTTCCGCGCCAAGAAGTACTTTTGCGCCGATCATCCCAATGCTGCCAAGTGGCTGAGGGATTAGCCCTTGCAGCTTTGTGTACCCCATCTTGCATGTTTTGTCGCACGGCTTCCGTTAGTCGTAAGCCGTGCGGTCCAGTTTTTGCCTCCTTACCGATTCCGTTTAGAAGGGAATTGCCATGCCCGTTATGTATCGTGAGCCCAGCATCATAAAGAAGTCCAAGGACGGCCGTGTTGCCGCTGTCGATATGGCAAGCGAACTGCTCAACAGCCGTGTGCTGCTGCTGGAGGGCGAGGTCAACGATGCGACCTGCAACGGCCTTATTAAGTCCATGCTGGTGCTGGAGCATCAAAGTGCGACCGAGCCCATCACCCTCATCATCAACAGCCCGGGCGGCAGCGTCACGGCGGGGCTGGCGCTCATCGACACCATGCAGTCGCTCGATTGCCCCGTGATCACGGTGGGCGAGGGCGTCGTGGCCTCGATGGCCGCGGTGATCTTGGCCTGCGGCGACCACCGTCAGGTGTACCGCCACACGCAGGTGCTCATCCACCAACTGATGGGCGGCACGGGCATGGCGCAGCAGACCGATATCGAGATCGTGGCCCAGCATATAGCGGCCATGCGCGCCGAGCTGGACGAGCTGCTGGCCGAGCATGGCAACCTGAGCGCCCAGGAGTTCCACGAGCTCACCGAGCGCGACTGCTGGTGCAACGCCAGGCGCGCTCTGGAGCTGGGCCTGGTGGACGAGGTGATTGCGCCCAGCAAGAAGGCGCTCTAGCGGGGCGCATGCCTTACAAGTACGTTGTGCAGGGCGAACAAGTGCGTAAATTCACAGCCAGAAAGAGGTTGAACATGAACAGGATTTGGGACGTCGATGGCATTGAGTGGGAAGACCTGCCCACCGTGAGCGACCTGCTGTGCGCTGCGGACACAAAGATCCTGGCGCGTGAGGTTGCCCTTCGATACGGCGGCAAGCCGGACGGCCGCGGCCGTGGCGATAGCGAACGCAGCCTAAAGCGCGCCCGCCGCAAGGTCAAAAAGCTGCGGAAGATAGATCCCGAGCCCAGCGACAAGATCATCCTGTTGCCCAAGCATGTCATCAATCGTCGCGATGCGGGCCACGGTTTTGGCTATTACGACGTGGAGCCGTGCATCTTTATGCGCGACGGCGTGCAAAGGCTGGGGGAGGACGCACTCGCCAATGTGCTTCCGTGGGAATTGATCCTGATGGATGATGAGTCCGCGAGCGAAATGCTGGGCTTTCGCGTATGGCTCGAAGGCGAGTGGGATCTATGCGAACGTTATCGCTTTTTGGCCGTGGTGTGTGTTCGCATGCTGAACAACATCCGGGCGCAAAAGGAGCTGCGCAAGTTCCTCGAGCAGGGCGATGCGGCCTGCGATATGGACGAGGACGATGTAGTTGAGGACATTCGCCGCGACGTGCTGTATCCCGAGGAAGTAATTAACGCCAAACTCGGCGGCTATTGGGACGCGAGTTTGGGACTCAACCTGCCCTGGAAGGACGAGCATCGGCAGACTTGCACGCGGATTGACAGGGCTATCGATGACCTGTTTGCCGAGGAAACGAAGCGCTGCGCTGCGGAGCTTGGGAAGAAGCTCGAGCGCGGGTATGAGGAGCGCGGGGAGTTACTGAACGGGATGTCCTTGTGAACGGTTGCCGACGGTCC
>CABSBA010000168.1 GCA_902475825.1 uncultured Collinsella sp.
TGCCATGAGCTCGGCCTCTTCTTCATATGCTTTTGGGAGATAGGACCTACCAAAACAAACCTGTCCCTATTTGGCAGGTTTACGAGAGAGCGGGGATGTTGTGGCAACGGTATATGGGTATGCGCGAGTGAGCTCGCGCGATCAAAATTTGAATCGCCAGTTGGATGCGCTGAGCGCCTATGGCGTAGAGCCGGCGAATGTCTTTGCCGACCGTGCGAGCGGTAAGGACTTTGATCGCCCACAGTATCGGGAATTGCTTCATGCCTTGGCTTCCGGCGACGTGTTGGTGGTGCTTTCCATCGATCGGCTGGGCCGAAACTACAGCGAGATACTCGAGGAATGGCGTCGTATAACCAAGGAACTTGGTGCGGCCATCGTTGTGCTGGACATGCCGTTGCTCGATACGCGTGCGAGAGATTGCGGCGGATCGGATGTGACCAGCACGCTGATCGCCGATATCGTTTTACAGTTGTTGAGCTATGTGGCGCAGGTGGAACGAGAGAACATCCACCGTCGTCAGGCGGAGGGAATCGCGGCGGCGCGGGCGCGCGGCGTGCGTTTTGGTCGACCCCGCAAGCCATGCCCTCCGCAATTTGAACGAGTGCGCGATATCTATGAGGCGGGCAATATTACCCGGAGTCAGGCGGCAAAGCGCCTAGGTGTGTGCGTGGGGACCTTCGATCGCTGGATGCGCGAGACGGAGTAGGGGTGCCGGGGATGCGGACTCAGTGACTACCGCCGCCCACCCCGACCCGCTTGCCCCCGTTCGCATATGGATGGGCACCAACATCCGTCGTGTCGCCCATACCGTACCATTGGCGCCCACGCGAGACGTTAACCTCAAGATGGAAAACCGCGACCGCCTGTACGTCGGCGCTGGCTACAATATCGGCATCGGTCGCAGATGGCCATCGGTGCGCTGTTTGCCAGACACTTGTCTTTTCTAAGAAGGGAATCCCCATGACCGTGTTGTTTGTTGAATATCCCAAATGCTCGACGTGTAAAAAGGCCAAGGCCTGGTTGGACGAGCATGGGGTTGAGTACGTCGATCGCGATATTGTTACAGATAATCCTTCGGCTGAGGAACTTGCGACCTGGATTGCTCGTTCGGGGTTGCCGGTGCGACGCTTCTTTAATTCGTCGGGCATGAAGTATCGAGAGCTTGGTTTGAAGGCGCGCCTGGACGCGGGGATGACGGATCAGGAATGCTATGAGCTGCTGGCGACCGACGGTATGCTGGTTAAGCGCCCACTGCTGGTGGGCGATGATTTTGCGATTCCTGGCTTTAGGGAAGCGTCCTGGGCCGAGGCGCTGCTGTAGCAACTGCGGAAAGTGCATCCCGTTCTGAGTGCAGATTCCGGGATGCGCTTTCCGTCGGCGGGTTCGCCCCGGTCAGTCCTCAAACTGTGCCCACTTATGCGGGTCGTAGATCTTTACCTGCTTGTTGGGCTTATCGCTCCAGTACTCTTCGTCCATAAAGGGCAGATATGCCTGAATGCCGGGGCAGATGAACGGAATCCGCTGTCGCTGCAGGCGTTCGCGCTGTCGTCGCCCCAGATGCGTCTCGGATATGACGGTCGGCATGCCGGATAACTCGACGAGGCTCGCCTGGATGCGCTTGAGGTCGGGGAGCGCCGCGTGCCATGACGTCCGCATCATTAAAAACGAGGCGTGACGGTATTCCGCTTGCATCACCGTGATGGCGGGGCGCAGCGTGGGGTGGATTTTGTCCCGGTCGGGCCAAGGTCTGGCGGATATCTCGAGGCCCAGGGTCTCCCATAGGTAATCAAGCTCTTCATCCATGTCGCCTCGATGTCCGCACGATAATTGGCATCCTGATTGTGTCACTATTGACAGCGACCAGAATGCAGCAATCCGTCAACGGTAATTGCGGTGCGCTTGCGGCATTTTGCCACTTGCATGCGGTTTGGCTTCACAGGTCCTTCATGGGTCGGGGCAAATTGGCCGATTTTCAAAAAAGTTAAAAATGGGGCTTGCGTCACCGTAGAACTTCCCGTATATTTCTTTCTTGCGCAAAGGCACAGCCGAGCGCAGCGATGCAGTCATTGGGATGTCGTCTAATGGCAGGACAGCGGATTCTGGTTCCGTCAATGGGGGTTCGACTCCCTCCATCCCAGCCATTGCATTTGCTACATATGGCCCGTTCGTCTAGCGGTTTAGGACGCCGCCCTCTCAAGGCGGAGATCACCAGTTCGAATCTGGTACGGGCTACCACAAAATGAACGCCCGGGCCTCGCAAGAGACCCGGGTTTTGTGTATACGCCGCATGTGTGGAATGAGCCACGTTTCACCCGGACCGAGGAGTTGCCATGGACCTGCCCATCAGCCTACAAGACATTACGTATGCCGAGAATTACCTGGCAAAGGGAGACTTGGCCACGGCGACGCCGCTGTTGGAGCGTCTGGTTGAGCTCGCCGAGGAGTATATCGATGCCGAGTGCAAGACGGAGGAGAACCGCCAGTACTTTAGCTTCGATAGCAAGTTTGAGCGTCTGGCCTACCGTCGTGTGGAAAAGGATCCGCGCGAGCTGGTGCAGGTCGAGGTGCCCTTTGATCGCCTGTATTCCGACATGGCGTTTGCCTACATTCGCCAGCGGGATTATGTGAGTGCTCGCAACGCCTTGATGCAGGCCGTGCGCTGGGACCCCATGAACTGCAACTACCGACTGGATCTTGCCGAGCTGTTCCGCGCGCTCGAGGACAAGCAGGAGTGGGCTTCGCTTTCGTTTTCGGTACTAGAGCGTGCGAGCGACGGCAAATGCGCCGCCCGCGCCTACGCCAACCTGGGCCAGTATTTCCTTGAGCCCGAGATCGAGAACGTCTCGGCGGCCGTGGGTTGCGCGCGTCTGGCACTGCGCTTGGCTCCTGGCGATGCGCATACGACGCGCCTGCTCAACAAGATCCATACTGCCTATCCCGACGCCGCCGATGAGAGCGACGACCACGTGATGGGTGAACTGGCCCTGCAAGGCGTGCCGACCTCGCCTTCGGCCGAGATCGCCATTTGCCTGATCATGTGTGCGACCGACGCTGCGAGCGACGGCGACAAGCAGGAGGCTACGCGCCTGACGGTCCGTGCCCGCGACCTGGTGGGCGAGGAGGCCTGCGCGGCGATCATTAAGCTGGTGCGCGAGAGCGATGCCGAGCTCAACGCCGAGCGCAAGGCAAAGCGTGCAGGCGACGACAAGGGAGCCGACGGCGTCAAGGAGGCCGGCGATGCCCAGTAAGCGCGAACGCAAGCTCATTTCCAAGAATCGCTCGGCGCATCACGAGTACTTTATCGACGAGACGTTCGAATGCGGCATTGAGCTGAGCGGTACCGAGGTCAAGTCGATTCGCGAGCGTGCGTGCCAGATCACCGATACCTTTGCACTGATTCGTGGCGGCGAGTGTTGGCTGGTGGGCCTGCACATTCACCCTTACAGCCACGGTGGTGTGTGGAACCGCGATCCCGACCGCCGCCGCCGTCTGCTGCTGCACCGCAAGGAGATTGACTTTCTCGACGGTAAGCTACGTAATCGCGGCTATGCCCTGGTGCCGCTGGAACTCTACTTTAATACCGACGGCCGCGTAAAGCTGCTGTTGGGCCTGGGCCGCGGCAAAAAGCTCTACGACAAGCGCGAAGACATGGCCAAGCGCGACGTTCAGCGCGAAATCGATCGCGCGCTCAAGGAACGCAACCGCTAGGCGCTCTGTATAAGTTGCGGTGGAATAGTTCCTGTTTGAGGCCAAATACCCGACAAGCAGGAACTATTTCACCGCAACTTGGTGGAGGGACTTGGCTGACCTGCAATCTTGGCACATATGTGTATGGGGCGGTGTCCATTATAGGCGCCGCCTTTTTTATGGGTACATACACCCATGAGGTTCAATCCCGGGTTAGGGGAGTGGTCGTTATGGACAAAACTGCGTTCTTTACGATGCCGAGCGGCCTGTATGTGGTGAGTGCTGCGGCCGACGGGCTGCGTGCCGGCTGCGTTATCAACACGGCGGTGCAGGTGACGTCCGCTCCGCCGCGCATCTCGGTTGCCGTGAATAAGGAAAATGTCACGTCTGGTGTTATCTCTTCTGCCAAGTCCTTTGCGCTGACCGTGATCGATCAGACGGCCGATATGCTCATGCCACGGCCCTGTACCTTGGCAAAAGGATCGACACACCCACAGACACATCTT
>CABSBA010000169.1 GCA_902475825.1 uncultured Collinsella sp.
TTGGGACATGCGGCCCGCTTTTTCGATCCATCTGTCGGTACACTAAAAGCACTATGGGTACCCGCGAGCGACATATCGGCCACGCGGCCGCCCGATCCGCACCCGTGGCGGATCCTAGGGGCGGCAGGCTCTTCGCCATGCCGCGATTCCTTGTTGGCATAACACATCAGGTGTACCGTCACCGCGTCTTTGCTATCGCCGGCGCCATCACCGCGCTGTTTCTCATGCTTTTGGTAGTCTTGCCGGCGCTGTTCGCCTTCGACTCCAAACTTTCTAACGCCGTGCCCGCCTATAGCGAGGTGTCCGAAGAGGTCGTGGATGCGCTCGCCCATTCGAGCTCTCTCCCGCTGCTTGTCGCCGCAATTGCATTTTCGATTTGGGGCGTATCGGTCTATCTGCGCTGTTTGGACTATGTGTTGCGCCGCCGCCTTGTTGCCGTCGCCACCATCTGCGCCCTGTGGATGATCGAAGTCATTCTAAAGTACAAGTCGTTCACGCCGTTCTATGCCACCGTGCTGTGGTACCTGTACTACGTGCCCATGACGCTCATTCCGCTGCTCTACCAGCTGTGTGGCCTGCGCCTTGCGGGCCTGGAGCAGCACCGCCTGGGTCGCCGCTACCGTGCTGCGCTGTGGATCGTGGCCATCCTGCTTATCGGATTTGTGCTCACCAACGATTTTCACCAGCAGGTCTTTCGCTTTGACCGCACAAGCGACACCTGGAGCAACGATTACACGTACGGCTGGGGTTATTTCGTCGTCCTCGTGTGGACGGCCTTTGACTTCGTGGCCTTTTTTATCCTGGTTGGTCGGTCCTCGTCCTTTCGCATCCAGCGATTTTCGGGCACGGCGGCGCTCGTACTGCTGGGTGGCGCATTCTTTGCCATCTCATATGCGTTGCGCGTGCCCTGGGCATGGAGGCTCAACTTTTCGCTCGTCTATTGCGTCCTGTGCGTGGTGGCGATGGAAATCTGTCTCGATTGCGGTGTCATTCCGTCGTATCACGACATCGCCGGCATCTTCGACACCTTGCCGCTTGACCTCAAAGTTCTAACGCGCGACCTGCAGGAAGTCTATGCCACGCCGGTGTCAAAGCCAATGCCGGTAGGCGTGCGCGAGGAGTTGCGGGTCCAGGAGCACGGGCGCGCTCATGCCTTTGCCGTGGCGTCCGATCCCGATGTGATGTACCGTGCCTTTCCACTGCTGGGCGGATCGGCCCTGCTTGCCCAAGACGTGTCGGAGCTCAACGAGCTTAACCGTGAACTGGCACATCGTCGCATGGAGTTGCAGCGTCAAAATGAGCTGCTCGCCGCCGACTACGACCTTAAGACGTATTTGGCAGATCAAGAGGCCGAGACCTTGCTGGTCCAAGACGTGGACCAGGCGCTTGCCCGCGCGCTCGAAGGGATGTACGACCTGCTGAGCTCGCTGCCGCCGTTGACCGACGAAGCGTCTTCGCACGAGCGTTACCGCATGCTGCAGCGCGCCAAGATGCTCGTTGCCTATTGCAAGCGCAAAGGGTCGCTCACGTTGGCACAGCACGGGGAGAGCGGTTTTGACCGCGACCGTATTCAGCTCATTGCCAACGAGCTCGCAAGCGACCTGCGCACCATCGATATCGATTGCGCCTCGATTATCGCCATACGGCGCCCGATGCACGCTAGTACGGTAAGCGCCCTGTACGACTGCGTGTATGACTTTGCGTTTTTTGCCTACACCACCGACCATCCGGCACTTATGTATCACTTGGGCGACCATGACCGATGCAGTGTCGAGCTGCGCGCCACGCTTTTTTCCAACGATGATGAAGATCTTTCGCAGACGCCCGCTGCGCAAGAGCTCGAAAGCGCTCTGCAAGGGCGCAACGTGGCATACCGCCTTGAGGGCGAGCCCGGCCAGCTGCGCATGATCGTCTTGATGCCGAGGGCGGGTGAGTGACGATGAAGATTTCGCTCATCCTTCCCCAAATCGTTGCGCTCGATGTTGTCTTTGCCCTGGCTGCGTGTCTGCAGACGATCCACGTCCCGTTCATTTCATCGCGCCGCTCGTCCTATAACCGTAAGGTGATTTGCGCCTACGAGGCGAGCCTCGTGGTTCACCTGGTGGTTTCGGCGCTTATCCTGTTCGCGTCGTCTGGCTCGTATCTGGTGGCGCCGCTTGACGTTTGCGCCAGGGCAATGGGCGGAGTGCTGTGGCTCAATGCCGCAATCTTTGCCTATGGCGTGGTGCTTATGGTGCGCTATCGTCGCCCCGTCATGCTGGTCGAGCTGCTGCTTGTTGTCGCCGTTACACCGCCGGTGGTTTTTGCCATGGGCTCGGCGTGGACCGTTGTCCTTATCGCAGAGGGAGCGTTCTTTCTGTTGCGTTCCATCGCGGCGCTCTTGATGGACGTCCGTAACCGCCAGGAGGATATCACCGCGTTCTCGACGATCGAGACCATCAACGTGATTCCCGTGGGCATCCTGTATCTGGACCCGAGGGGCCGTCCGCTGCTCATGAACCGCTGCATGCGCAAAAACCTGGTGGAACTTCATATGCCCACCGATCTAGGTGACATGAGCGGCACATGGGACGACCTGCACAAACTTAGCATGCAAATGCCCGAAAGCAGTAGGAACCGTGTGCGGATTAACTTGGACCGTTTTGGTGAGGCTCGCGCGGTGATCGAGATTTCTCCCGCCGAGATTCGCCTATTTGTACACGACGAGGTTATGGTTTCGGGCCGCCTCTTTGAGCGCATTATCGGACTGGACGTGACGGAATATGCACACGCCTACGACCGCTTGGCGCAAGCAAACCACCTGCTTGAGCTTGCGGGCCAAGAGCTCCAGGCCCAGATCGAAGAGGTTAAAAAGGTTGCCGACAATGCGGCCTACCTACGCATGCGCGCCCGCGTTCACGATGTGATCGGGCAGCGCCTGTCCATTCTCCATCGCTATTTGGAGGAGGGGCGCCTGGACGACGAGTCGCTCGAGCAGATTGACCCGTTGCTGCGCTCAATTGCCGCCGATTTGCGCAGCGGCGGTGCCAGCGAGCCTGCAGAGCAGCTGGGTGATATCGTCCATGCTTTTGGCCTGGTGAGTGTGCAGATCGATGTTGAGGGCGCGCTGCCTGAGGACGCGCGTGTCGCCGCCGCATTTTTGCAGATTATTCGCGAGGCCTCGACCAATGCCACCAAGCATGCGCAGGCGCATCGGGTCCATGTGCGCCTGTGGCAGGAGGGGGCGGATGCTGACGGCATCGCGCACATGACGATTTCTAACGACGGGTCCCCGGCCCCCGTATCGTATCGCGAGGGAACGGGTATCCCAGGTATGAGGCATGTCGCGCAAGATCTGGGTGGCAGCCTAGAGGTCCATGCTGCCCAGCCCTTTACGCTTGCGGTGTCCATCCCGCTGAGCTCCAACGCCACGGTCCAAAGGAGAAGTTCATGATCCGCGTCCTTATAGTCGAAGACCAGGCCATCCTGCGCGAGAGCCTGGCGCGCTCCGTTGGCGACCAGCCCGATATGACCGTTGTTTCCGCCATCGCCGATGCCTCCGAGGCCTTGGGTGCCGCGCTCAAGGAGCGCCCGGACATGATACTGATGGACGTGTGCACCGAACACGATTCAAACGGCATCGTGGCGGCGGCGCGCATCAAGGAGCAGCTGCCCGAGTGTCGCATCATTATCATGACCGGCATGCCCGAGATCACCTTTGTCGATCAGGCCCGCGAGGCGGGCGTTGACAGCTTTGTGTACAAGAACGTCGGTATCGACGAGCTGTTTGCCGTGATGCGCTCCACGCTGGCGGGCTATTGCACGTTTCCCAAGCCGCCCGAGAGCATTTTTTCGGGCACGGCGGCACTCGACGATGTCGAGCTGTCGATTTTGCGCCTTGCCTGCGAGGGCAAGAGCCGCCGTGAGATCGCGGCCGAGCTGTTTATGAGTGAGGGTACCATCAAGCGTCGCATCTCGGAGATCCTGAGCAAGACCGGCTACGACAACATCATGCGCCTAGCCGTACATGCGGTGACCGAGGGCAGCATCGTCCCCAACATGGAGCGCCCGTAGTCGGTGCGCCGCCCGTGCTCCAACTCCAAAGATAGGTCGCCCGCCGTTTTGCATCAGAAAACGGCGGGCGACCAAGCCTGTTTCGTATCCTTTACTCCTTCGTGGCAGCAGAGGATGAGCGTGTCGT
>CABSBA010000170.1 GCA_902475825.1 uncultured Collinsella sp.
TGGTACGACAACGAGAACTCCTACACCTCTCAGATGGTCCGCACCATCAAGTACTTCGAGAAGTTCGTTGCTTAATTTAGCTTTTAGCGAATAGCTCGTTGAGCGTCTAAAGAAGGGCGCGGCCTTATAGGGCTTACACCCTAGGGTCGCGTCCTTTTTATAAGAAATCGTCTGCCGTAATGGAAGGCAGACACGTACGAAAGGTAGAAGCAAACATGGCCTTTACCAAGAAGACCGTCCGCGACATCGATGTCGACGGCAAGCGCGTTCTCGTCCGCGTTGACTTCAACGTGCCTATCAAGGATGGCGTCGTTGGCGACACCACCCGTATTAAGGCTGCCCTGCCCACCATCAACTACCTCGTTGAGCACAACGCTCGCGTCATCCTCATGAGCCACCTCGGCCGTCCTGAGGGCACTGGCTTCCAGCCCGAGCTTTCCCTCGAGCCTGTCGCCAAGAAGCTCGCTGAGCTCTCTGGCCTTGACGTTGCTTTTGTTGCCGACACGTATGGCGAGAAGGCCGCCGAGGCTGTCGCCGCCGTCGAGCCGGGCAAGGTCCTCGTTCTCGAGAACGTCCGTTTTGACAAGCGTGAGAAGAAGAACGATCCCGAGATCGCCAAGAAGCTCGCTTCCTATGGTGACGTCTTCGTTCTCGATGCCTTCGGCACCGCTCACCGCGCCCAGGGTTCCGTCGTGGGCCCCGCCGCTTACCTGCCTGCCGTCGCCGGCTTCCTGCTCGAGAAGGAGGTCGACACGCTGACCGGCATCTTCGCCGAGCCCGAGCGCCCCTTCGTCGCCATCGTCGGCGGTTCCAAGGTTTCCTCCAAGATCGGCGTTCTCGATCACCTCATCGACTCCGCTGACACCCTGATCATCGGTGGCGGCATGGCCTACACCTTCTTCCTGGCTCAGGGCCTGTCCGTCGGTCAGTCCCTCAAGGAAGAGGACTGGGTCGAGCGCGCCGGTGAGATGCTCAAGAAGGCCGAGGAGAAGGGCGTCAAGATCCTGCTCCCCATCGACAACCGCGTTGCCGATCACTTTGGCGAGGACGCTGTCCCCGAGGTTGTCGCTTCCGACGCTATCCCCGACGACCGCGAGGGTATGGACATCGGCCCCAAGACCGAGGAGCTTTACGCCGAGGCCGTCAAGGGCGCCAAGACCGTGTTCTGGAACGGCCCCATGGGCGTCTTCGAGTTCGACAACTTCGCTCACGGCACCCAGGCTATCGCCGAGGCTGTCGCCGAGGCCGACTGCACCTCGATCATCGGCGGTGGCGACTCTGTCGCGGCTGTCAACAAGTTCAACCTGGCCGACAAGATGAGCTGGATCTCCACCGGTGGTGGCGCTTCCATGGAGCTCGTCGAGGGTAAGGCCCTGCCCGGAGTGGAGGCGCTTCTCGATGCCTAATCGCACCCTTCTCATCGCTGGTAACTGGAAGATGAACAACGACGTCGCCGAGGCCGCCAAGCTCGCCGACGAGCTGGCTCAGGCTCTGCCCGAGGTTCCGGCTGGCGTCGAGGTGCTCGTCTGCCCTCCGACCATCGACATCACCACGGTTCATGACCGCATTCAGGCTGCCCCCATCGCCCTCGGTGCACAGAACGTGTACTGGGAGGCCAAGGGTGCCTTCACCGGTGAGTCCTCTTGCGACATGCTCAAGTCCGCTGGCTGCACCTACTGCATCATCGGTCACTCCGAGCGTCGTGACTACTTCCACGAGACCGACGAGGACCAGAACAAGAAGGCCAAGGCTCTCGTTGCCGCCGGTCTTGTTCCCGTCTTCTGCTGCGGCGAGTCCCTCGAGGTCCGCGAGGCTGGCACCTATGCCGAGCACGTCGTGAACCAGGTCAAAGCTGGCCTTGCTGGTCTTGAGATCACCTGCCCCAAGCAGGTCGTCGTCGCCTACGAGCCCATCTGGGCCATCGGCACCGGCAAGACCGCTACCGCCGAGGACGCTCAGGAGGTCTGCGGCGCTATCCGTGAGACCCTCAAGGAGATGTTCGGCGAGGAGCTCGCTAACGGCATCCGCGTTCTCTATGGTGGCTCTGCCAAGCCCGGCAACATCGCTGAGCTCGTCGCCAAGCCCGACGTTGACGGCGCCCTCGTGGGCGGCGCTTCGCTCAAGGCTGCCGACTTCGCCTCTATGGTCGTCAAGGCAGGCGAGTAGGACATATGGCACAGCGTCATCTTCCTGCACTCCTGATTATCATGGACGGCTGCGGCCTGGCTCCGGCCGATGGTGAGAACGCCGTCGCCGCTGCCAAGACGCCCTTCCTTGATAGCCTATACGAGAAGTATCCTCACACCACGCTCGGTGCTTCGGGCGAGGACGTGGGCCTTCCCGACGGCCAGATGGGCAACTCCGAGGTAGGCCACCTCAACATCGGTGCCGGCCGCATCGTGTTCCAGGAGCTTTCGCGCATCAACAATGCCATCAAGGACGGCTCCATCGCCAAGAACGAGGTCTTCGTCAAGGCTATGGACGACGTCAAGGCTGACGGCAAGACTCTCCACCTCATGGGCCTTATGAGCCCTGGCGGTGTTCATTCTCACATGAACCACGTCGAGGCTCTGGTCAAGATGGCTGCCGAGCACGGTGTCAAGACCGTTCGCGTCCACGCCTTCATGGATGGCCGCGACGTTGACCCGCAGTCCGGCGCTGGCTACATGAGTGAGTTCTGCGCTTTCCTGGCTAAGATCTCCGAGGAGACCGGTTGCGACGCTCGCGTCGCCACTGTCTCGGGCCGCTATTGGGCCATGGACCGCGACAACCGTTGGGAGCGCATCCAGCGTGCCTACGACGTCATGGTCAACGCGTCCGATGCCGATGTCGACCCTGTTGCCGGTATCAAGGCCTACTACGAGAAGGATCCGCGCGGCGACGAGTTCGTCGAGCCCTTCGCTGCCCACAACGAGGGCATCCACGAGGGCGACGCGGCCATCTTCTTCAACTTCCGTCCCGACCGCGCTCGTCAGATGACCCGCGTGTTCACGGACAAGGAGTTCGACGGCTTTGAGCGCGAGCAGATCAAGCTTTCACACTTTGTGACGATGACCGAGTACGATCCGACGTTTGACGTCGAGGTCGCCTTCCCCAAGACGTTCCCCGAGAACGTCCTGGCCGACGTTATCGCCGCCAACGGCCTGAAGCAGCTGCACACCGCCGAGACCGAGAAGTACGCCCACGTGACGTTCTTCCTCAACGGCGGCATCGAGGAGCCCAAGGAGGGCGAGGAGCGCGTGCTCGTCGCTTCCCCCAAGGTCGCTACCTACGATCTGCAGCCTGAGATGAGCGCTCCCGAGGTTACCGAGAAGCTCGTCGCCGCTATTAACGAGGATCGCGCTGATTTCTACATCGTGAACTTCGCGAACTGCGACATGGTTGGTCACACCGGTGTCTTCGACGCCGCCGTTAAGGCCGTCGAGGCTGTTGACGATGCCTTGTCCAAGGTTGTCCCGGCGATTCTCGCCAAGGGTGGCTTTGCGCTGATCACCGCCGACCACGGCAACGCCGACCACATGTTTGACGTTGCTTCCGACGGTTCCAAGCATCCGTTCACGGCTCACACCACCAACCGTGTGCCGTTCATTATCGTTGATGAGAAGGCCAAGCTCACCGGTATCGAGGACGGCCGTCTTTCCGATATCGCTCCGACCATGCTCACCATGGCTGGTATTGAGCCTTCCGCCGAGATGACGGGACGCGTGCTCGCCACCGAGGCCTAAGAGAAAACAAATACCGTTTTCTAGTAAGGGGGTTGTCCATATTCGGGCAACCCCTTTTTCTGCCATTTGGGGACGGGGTAGAAATGGTAGAAATATTATCCCTCTAAAGCTTGACTCCCCGTTTGCCTGTGATGGTTTGCCGCTGGCTAGTTTTCTTTCGTTGCCAACTTTGTATTAATACCTATCTGGGTAGAGTTTGATGCAAACATGCATGCGGATTGTGAGGTCCAGCAATGACAAGGCAGGCCAGAGTAAAGTCCCCCTACGGCTATTACCATGTGATGATGAGAGGCTGTGGCAAGCAGTACCTATTCGAAGAGGATTATCAACGCAGGTTTTTCATGTCCGTAGCGGGTGAAGCATGCGCGCAGTACAAGGCTTCGTTACCTGGGCCTGGGAACGGGTGGCGCTTGATAAGACGCTCGGGCATCTTCAACTCA
>CABSBA010000171.1 GCA_902475825.1 uncultured Collinsella sp.
GTCAATCATCTCAATCTGTAACATCTGCAGGCCGTAATCCCCTCCAGATGTTACAGATTGAGACAAAGATACAAGGACAGCCCCAGCGACAGCGCGGACAGCCCATTCTTTATTAGTTCTCTCGAACGGTCTCCAACAGATAATCGCGCATGTACGGAATTGCAAACGAAACACAGCCATAGCCCGCGGGCTCAATCAACCCCGCATCGATCAGACGCTTGCGATATGACCCAACTTTGTTCGCCGACAAACCCATCTTCTTGGCGATATCGCCGTTGGCGATATCGACGCCCTCGCATTGAGCCATCGCCGCGAGATACTGAAACTGCCGTTCCGACACCCTGCGCAGCGCTGGGGCAATCACCATAGCATTAAAGCTATCAAGAGCCGCCTGGATACCCTTACGAGCCGCCTCTTCGCTCACGCTCTCCGCCCCACTGCGCGCAGCAACCTGCCAAGCGTAATATCCGACCAGCTGGACCATAAAGGGATAGCCTGCCGAAGCTTTTGTTAATAGCTCAGCGGCACCTTTGTCGAGCTCCTTGCCCGCTCGTCTCATCGTATCCTCAAACGATCCGCCAACTTCAAAATCGGAAAGCCGAGTAAGTTCAACATGTTTGGCTCGCTGAAGGAACGTCAACGTATCATCCACCACCACGCCATCTACCGATGTCGGCAGCCCGGCGAAAGCGAAAGCGACATTCGCTCCTTGGCGGATCAAGAGCTGCATCTCGTTGCCTAGCTCGCGCATTTCCTCAGTTGAGGCATCCTGGATCTCGTCGAGCGTAATGAGCAGACCACCGCGCTTCGCAGCATCGTACATCGCCTCGCCCAGATGAGAGGCCGACTTCGACATCTCCATGGAGCCAAGGCTGACCCCTAAAATCGATGGGGAAATCGAGATTGATTCAAGACGAACGTTTCGCTGCAGAGCCTCGAGGATTCTATTGCAAAAACCAGCATTGGAGGCAACGTCAACGACCTCGAATCCTTTTTTGCGTGCAAGGTCACCCAATGCATTAAGGAGCACCGTTTTACCTGTGCCTCGGACGCCCGAGATGCGCATGAGTCGATCGGGGGCACCAGGACCATTCTCAAGAGCCTCGGCAAAGTCATCCAAAACAGTGTCCCGTCCGATAAGCTCAGGCGGATTCATGCCCGCCGTTGGCTTAAAGGGGTTAACAGCTTTCGTCATTCTGTCCTCCTCTGCTAGTTTTAACAACTTTAACAAAGTTTAGCAACTTTAGCAGAGTTTAACAGTTTTAGCAGGCTCGGCGGCTTTATGCCTTACCGATTCTGTCGGGTCCTCCCGCCCGCGCCGATACAAATAGCGCTGTGCGGCCCCTCTATACCGCCCCTACCCCAGCGAGCGGTTGAGGGAGCCGAGCTCATCGTTGCCCATGGTGCGCCACATTTGGAAGATGCAGACGCGCGCCAGGAAAAAGAAGCCGTTATCGACCAGCTGCACGGCGGCATCCGCAAGCTGGTTGGCCACGGCGGGCACGGGAGGCAACTCGAGCCCGGCCTTACGGATGGTCTCAACCGCATCCTCGAACGTCGGCGGTTCATTGACACCCATCTCGTTCATAAGGCCCTGCATTTCCTCCAGCGCACTGCTACCCGACTCCTCGCCGCGCGGCACGAGGCGGTAGCACGCCAGCGCGAGCTCGAGCTGATCGCAGTTCCAATAGGCAAACGCCAGGCGATAGAACAGGTAACCGATTGAGGGGCGGTCGCTGGCAATGCGCAGGCCGTGGCGCGCCACCTCGATAATCTCGTCAAAGCGCTCCAGGCGCGCCAGCACGTTGATGAGCGCAAAGTGCGACTGCATGGACGAGCGAGCCAGATCGTAAAGACGACGCACCTCGGGCAATGCCCGTTCAAAATCCTCCTGATCGGCGTAATAACTGCAGATCTCGTGCTGGGCAAAGTACAGCGCGTCGGGGGCACGCAAAATGCGAACGGAGCGATCTTCCTCCATTACCGGCAGCACCATGCGCACTAGCTGGTTGTCGCAAAACTGCGTCTGGACCGGGCCCGTTGCCAAAAGCTCGGCAACGGCGCACTTGGCCTCCAGCTCCTCAACAAGACGGGAGAAGCCCTCAAACGCACTTGCACGGTCAACTTTTACCTGCTCGCGCAACTCAACGACGCGCGCCACATACGGGTCATCGTCCATCTCCATGACCTCGAGCTCATCAGCCGTATCGGCAAGCAGCAGGTCGCGCAACGCCGGCGGCAGCGAACGGTGGTCGTCACGCGGGCAAGCGTGAACCTCCGCAGGCTCAATCGTAACCGGCACATCTGACTCATATGCCTCAATCATGCGCTTGCACGGCATATCGTCCATATCCATGCTCTCAAGATCCTTGGCGACAGGCACGCAATTGGTCAGATAGGCCGCACGCCCAAAAGAATATGTTGCGATGACGCGCTCGCCCTGCTCGCCGTCGGGAGCCGCAATCTGAACGTAGCAGCGCGTAATGCGGGCACCCGCGGCAAAGCAAGCCGCTGCCAGCGTAAGCGCCACGCGCGCGTCGTGCTCCGCGGCCCAAATCGCACGCGCGCTCTCGTCCAACTCGCGCCAGACATCATCCTGGACGTCGTATTCACGTTGTGGCATGGCATCCACGACAGAGTGCCCAAACCGAACGAGCATAATCCCCTCGGCAACGTTTGCCCGATAGGTATAGTCGAGCCGTGTGACCACGTTAAGTGCTTCGACAATACGCGCGAAGCGGGTACGCACATCCCACTCACCGCCCGGCTGGCAAGCTACCGTTCCCGGTTTGCCCCACGGGTTGTCGCTCGAGGCCGTATCGAGCAGTCGGGGAACATCGTTGGTCGTCTTGGCGATATGCCACGCGTCAAAGAGCGCACAGCCCTCAAAGCTCGGCGAGGATGCCGCAGGGGCCAATCCGGCCCCGATGCGCTCAAGGATGCCGGAGAGGCGGTTGAGACGGCACTCGATGGCAAGCAGCATGTCAATCTCGTCCTGGTCCAGCAGGCTACGATCAAAATTAAGATAGAACAGCTTTGACCGGTCGATGTGCGCTAGGCTCATTTCGGACTTGGCAGCAATGGTGCGCAGGTGGGGCAAGTCGACCTCGCTCATAAGGGCGGCGGCATAACGCTCGATACCGCTCGGATTCTCGGCATGGTCAACTCGGTAAAGCAGCGTCTCAATAGCATCGGGGAGCGGTGCCGTGTCAAAGCCCAAAAACGCCTCGACCGGCTCGGGCAACTTTACGAGCTTGATCTTGTCGACAACGTTTTGCATGTCTGCATCGAGACCGTCGACGCCCGCCGTGTTCGCACTAGCGCTTTCGGAGTTGGCAAATATCACGTAGCGCAAGAACATCGAGGCCATGAACTCGCCGTAAGGAAGGGCACGGGTCGAATTCCATGTCTCGTGGTCGGACTGCTCGCGCATGGGGCCTTCGGGAGAGCCGGCAGTTCGCGCGCACACGCGCATTGCTCCGTTGGCCTCCCTCACCATAATCTCGCCAATACTGGAATCGGACTCGTGAAGGACCAGCTCCATGTCGGGGTCCTCGGGCAACGGTGCTTCCCGAACAGGGCGATCAACCTTATAGACCTTGCCCGACACGCTCACGTAGCCCAAGAGCGATATGTGGCTTTTGCCGACGAATTCGACGACATAGCATGACTCTTTGGGGTCCTCGCCAAAAACTTTCCAGACAACACCATATGAGCGCCCCGCAGGCTGCTCTGGCATCGTTGGAAAACGCTTTTTGGGGTCGAGAAACCTGAGCTTGTATGTCGGACGCTCTGCCACGAAATATCACCCTGATCGGTCGTCGAGAGAAGGAGCGGTCGCGGATGGGCCGCGACACCTACTCGGAATCTTACACGAGTCGATAAGAAATAGTCTCCCGCGGACGGCGGTGCACGATTCCAGTCGAGCTTCTGGTGTCGAATGCCGCCATAAAAGAAAAGCCCCCGTTGCCGGAGGCTTCAAGCTCAAATGGTGCGGCGTATAGGATTCGAACCTATGACGTTCTGATTCGTAGTCAGACCCTCTATCCAGCTGAGGTAACGCCGCAACGAGATCGGAAGAGCGTCGTGTAGGGAAAGAGTGTAGATCTCGGTGGTCGCC
>CABSBA010000172.1 GCA_902475825.1 uncultured Collinsella sp.
TAATGAGCGACGGCATGGAAAACCCCAAGACCAAGGGCCAGACCTACAAGCTGTCGCGCGAAATCGCCAAGCGTTTTGGCGAGAAGAATACGACGACCGTCTGCGGCACGCTCAAGGGCATCGGATCGGATAAGGGTCCGCTCCGCAGCTGCCCCGGCTGCATCGACGATGCCGTCGCGATCGCCTGCGATGTGCTCAAGCAGCTCGCCGAGTAAACGGCAGCAACGGAAAAACAAAGGCCGGCGTGCGCTTGGGATCCATCCAAAAGCACGCCGGCCGTCGCCGTTAGAACTCGGCAAATTCGGGAGCGCCGACCTCAATCTCCTCGCGCCCCGCCATAAGCTCGCGCATCTTAGCGCAAAATGACTCCTGCTCCCCCGCCTTAAACACCAAATGAATCGTCACGGCATCCGCGTAATCGGTATCCGAAACCTTGGCACCCGAATCCTGCGCCAAACGAAGCGCCTGCTCATACTGCGGATAGGTCACATGCACGTCAACAGGCACGACACTCGTCATCTCGACGATCTGCCCGGCCTCCTGAGCCGCAGCCACCGCCGCCTGCGTCGCCGCGGTATAGGCGCGCACCAAGCCGCCAGGCCCCAATAGCGTGCCGCCAAAATAGCGCGTCACCACGCAGCATACGTTTTTGAGCTCTGCGCCGCGCAACACCTCGAGCGTCGGCATACCGCTCGTGCGGCTCGGCTCGCCGTCATCGCTCTGGCGCTCGCGTCCATCGACCAAAATCCACGCGGGAACATTGTGTCTAGCGTCGTAATGACGCTTGCGAACCATCTCGATAAAGGCATTCGCCTCATCCTCGGACTCAATATGGACCAGCTGGGCAATAAACCGGCTCTTGCGGTCCACAAACTCGCCCGAAGCCTCAATATTCGATTGCAGAGTAAAATAGCTGTCCAACAAAGCCCCTCAACAAAACTAAGCGCGGCAACAAACAGCCTCAATAATACGGCAAAGCCCGTACCGATTGTCAGGGTAACAAAAATGCCAAGTGGGCCTGTAAGCCGGGTTCTGTCGTGAACGGTCATTTATCTTGTCTGCACGTTACCGCGCAGCTCCACGCACGCTACCCGAACGCGGACCGGGCCGGCCCATAGCGTTCCTATTCGCGCTTGCTCCGGATGGGGCTTGCCAAGCCGCCGTGTTACCACGACGCTGGTGGTCTCTTACACCACCTTCTCACCCTTACCCTTTACGCCTTGCGGCGCAGGTGGGAGTCTTCTTTTCTGCGGCGCTTTCCGTCGGATCACTCCGCCCGGCCGTTAGCCGGCATCCCGCCCTCTGGAGCCCGGACTTTCCTCACGCGTGCTGCAAGCAGCACATCGCGCGACCGTCTGGCCCACTCAGCAGTGCAAGAGTGTAGCACACCGTTGCCGCAAGCAATGGCACAACACAAGCGTTCGACACGATAAACCAAGAACCACGCTATACAGTACAATAGGGTCGTCGATGGGCAACGTCGTCAGTCGAGACGCGACCGCGCTCCGCACCCCTCCGTCTACTCGGTGCGTTCCCGCCTCCTCCCCGAGGCGGGATGTCGGCATTTTTCATGCACCGACAATCCAATAGTCTGTGGACAGCCCGGGCAGCATTGCGCCCGGGCAGCATCGCGCATCTCGGCGTCAAATGCAAAAAGGGATCCGTCCATTGCGGACGGATCCCTTAAAACAAGTGATCGTCAAACCGATTTACTCGGCGTCGGTCTCCTCGTCCTTCTTCTCGGAAGGCAGCGGGGTGACCTCGATCTCGACGCCCAGAGTCTCAGCAGCGGACTTCATGGACAGGGAGATACGACGACGGTCGAGGTCGATCTCCATGACCTTGACCTGAACCTTGTCGCCCACGTGGGTGACCTGAGAAGGCTGATCGACGTGCTTGTTGGCCATCTCGGAAATGTGCACCAGGCCCTCGATGCCCTCGCCCAGGTCGACGAAAGCGCCGAACGGGACAAGCTTGGTCACAGTGCCCTCGACGATAGCGCCGACGGGGTACTTCTTGACCAGTGCGCGCCACGGATCCTCGGTGGTCTGCTTGAGACCAAGGGAGATGCGCTCGCGGTTGAGATCGACGTCGAGAACCTCGACCTCGACCTCCTGGCCGACCTTGACAACCTCGGAAGGATGGTTGACGTGGTTCCAGGAGAGCTCGGAGATGTGGATGAGGCCGTCGATACCGCCGAGGTCGACGAAGGCGCCGAAGTCGACGATGGAGGAAACGGTGCCCTGAAGACGCATGCCAGACTTGAGCTTGGACAGGATCTCGGAGCGCTCGGCCTTACGGGACTCCTCGAGCACGACGCGACGGGAGAGGACGACGTTGTTGCGGTTGCGGTCCATCTCGATGACGCGGGCCTCGATGCGGGTGCCCATGTAGGAGGTGAGGTCCTTGACGCGACGGAGGTCGACGAGGGAAGCGGGCAGGAAGCCACGCAGGCCGATGTCGAGGATCAGGCCGCCCTTGACAACCTCGATAACCTCGCCCTCGACGTTCTCGCCGGAGTTGAACTTCTCCTCGATGCGGTTCCAAGCGCGCTCGTACTCGGCACGCTTCTTGGACAGGACCAGACGACCGTCCTTGTCCTCCTTCTGGAGAACCAGAGCCTCGATGGGATCACCGAGTGCAACGATGTCTGCAGGGTTAGCGTCCTTGCGGATGGACAGCTCGCGGACCGGGATAACGCCCTCGGACTTGAATCCGATGTCAACGAGCACCTCGTCATGCTCGATCTTAACGACAGTGCCGTTAACGAGATCGCCCTCATCAAAGTCGGTAATCGTACCGTCGATGAGGTTGTTCATCTCCTCCTCGTTGACATCGTCAAGAGAGAAAATGGACGAGTTCTGAATCTCACTCAAAGGTGGACCCCTTTCGAACTACGGGGCCCCGATTGCTAGGACCTACAGAAGGGTGCGACAAGCACACAACGTTTAGGAACACTCGGGAGCCGACAGATACTAATGTGACGCTTATGCAATCACGTTCGTATAGGTTACGGGGAAATCATTTCGATTTCAAGCGTGAACTGCGATTTTTTACTCGTGTGGAGACTTTTTCGTAATCTTATGAACACACGTCTCCGCAACTTGACGATAACCAGCCAGGCATTCGGCTTTGGGGTAAAGTATCCGGAGCCAACGATTCTAGATCGATTTTTCGAGAAAGGTGCCCGCGTGCTCAAAGCAGTCGTTTTCGATATGGACGAGACGCTTCTTAGCATCAACCTCAACGCGTTCATCCTTCGCTATTTTAAGGATGTCTCGTCGATGCTCGCGGATATCGGGCGCCGCAGCCGCGGTGGCACGATGGCGCGCCTCGGCACCATTTTGGTCGACCTCAACGCCAACCGCCGAAGCGGCACGGACAACCGCACCAATCTTGAGTTTTACCGCACCGAGGTCGAGCGCAGGTGCGGCATCTGCCTCTCCGATCCGATCATCTACGAGGCGTTTACCTACTACGACCGCGAAGTGCTTCCATACAAGAACGACGATGTCATTAACGCTCACGCCATGCCGGGCGCGCACGCCGCGCTCCAGGCAGTACAGGACGCAGGGCTGCGCTGCGCGCTCTTTACCAACCCCAGCTTTCCGCAGGGGGCCATCGAGTGCCGCATGGGCTGGGGCGACCTGGCCGACGCCCCCTTTGAGCTCGTCACGCACATGGGAAACACCACCCGCTGCAAGCCCGATGCCACCTACTATCTCGAGCAGCTTCAGGTGATGGGACTCGAGCCACACGAGGTCCTTATGGTGGGCAACGACCCCAAGCGCGACTTCCCCAGTCCCGCCTGCGGCATTCAAACTGCCTATGTTGGCCAGGGAAAACCCGGCCGAGCCACCTGGCACGGAACCATGGAAGACTTCGCCCACGACTTTAACGCCGTAGTAGAAGCCTTCTACGAACACCAAGTAGCCGACGAACTGTCGTAGGACCCCTCGCTCCAAACAAAATAACGCCGCAGGTTGAGAAAAATGTGACAAATAGACCGTCCCTTTGTCACATTACAAAGACAACGCCGATGTTATGGCAACGACAGCGAAAGCCCGCCAGAGCGAGCAAGGTGCCTTGAAACAAGGCGGCATTGACCTT
>CABSBA010000173.1 GCA_902475825.1 uncultured Collinsella sp.
TTTCCGAGAGCCCGCCCATCCGGAAAGCCCGTCCCACTCCGAATACATCTGGAAATGAAATCATCAGCTTATAAGGCCTTCCATCAATAAAGGGGCGTCCTCCCGGGCGGCGGGCACGAAGTTCATCGCGAGTTCCGCACGCAAAGAAGGCCACTTAATGTGGCCTTCGTCTTGCGCAGGACTGTAGAGCAGGGAACCTTATATTCCGCCGCCGGGCGGGCGAAGCATTTAGAAGATGAACCTAGCGCTTATCCCTCCGGGATAAAAGCAGCGCAGCCATGAAAGCGATAATCGCTAGCGTTAGCAGCGTCAAAAGCAGAGCGAGCGATTTGTCGCCCGTCGCAGCCAAGCCAAACAAACTGGGCTTTTTGGAGCCAGCGGGCTGCACAGGAATTGTTTCGCCATCGTCTTCGGCGGTAATCTCCCAGCGAATGGTCTTGTTTGCGTCGGCAAGCTCGTTGCCCACCGACGTTGGGACACTTAGTTGCAAATTGAGCACCGTACTGCCATCGCTCGTAAACGTTGCGACCTGGGTGGGATAGGCGAACACACTGCCCGGCGTTCCCGTCTGGAGCCAACCGGCAGACGCATCGCCCACCGACGCCGTTAAGGTAATGGGCGACAGCAGGTGTGCCGTCTCGTGATCGACAACGGCCCGCACAAACACACGCACCTGGGACTTTACGCCTGTGGCGCGAATCTCAATCTGTTGCTCGCGCACATCGCCGGGCATTAGATCTTTAAAGGCTGGAAACAGATCGGGCTCCCCCGAGGAGTCCGTCGCTCCCGAGACCGTCAGCTGGCGCGCATTTCCGTCATACGCAATCGCGGGGGTATCGGCAAACGCGCGGGTTGGAACGGCGAGCGCGACCATGCAGAAAATGGCCGCGACCACGCAACGCAAGGAGCGCGCAACGCCTTTGCGAATTGGGAACGCCATACCTACACACCTCCATGCGGCGGCACTAGTACGCCGCCCTCGACCGTGCAGCCCCATGCATCGTGCACGGCCTCATCGGGCGTCGCCTGGACCGCCTGAGTGGAGATATCCACGACAAGATTGCGACCTGTGGTTGTCTTGAGCTCGGTAACTCTATTGATGAGCACGCCGGTTTCATCGCCGGGAGCGACGGGCGACGTCCAGTAATAGAACCCGTCGCTCGCCTTAACCCAGTTATGAGCCGAGTTCGCGCCCGAGACATCAGCCACGTTCCACGCAATCTCGTAATCCGCCTCACCCTTCGGCTCCTCCTTCGGCTCTTCCCACAGGCGGGCACCGTTTCCATCCTGCCAGTAGATATCCACCGCCGCACGGATGTAGGCAGGCGCATTCCCCGTGTTCTTCGCCTTGACATCGCTCTTCACGTTGCCGTTGAGCGTTTCCTGAACCGATGGCGTCACCGATCCGATGCCGAACTGGTTGACCAGCACGCCCGTGACCGAAAGCCAGGCCAGCGTGCCTGCCGTACCGGCCAGGAGGATAACTCCCACCAGCAAGGCGATGATGCGCTTGCGCTGGGACATGCTAATCCTCCTTCCTTTCTACGCTCTTGTTGACCCAAACGTTATGGGCACGATCGCCGCCATCAATCCATTTGTCCTTCGCGCGCGTGTTGACGCACGTCACCACGGTGTCGCCTGCGCTCGAGGCGGACGATATGGTCAGCTCGGCAGATTTACCGGGCGCCTTGCCCGGCGTGCTCAGTTCGCCCTCGTAGCGCCATGCCCAAGCCGTGTCTTCCTCGACGGTATAGATGCCCGTCGGCGCGGCAAATTGCACGCTGCCGACATACCAGGTCTTGTCGTTTTCTTGCTGCGTCCCATCGACCTTTACCTCGACCATGCGCGTCTCGGCAGGAGAATCCTCCGACGCCTTGCGTGTCACCTTAAAGCGGAATGTCTGTCCCATGGCACTAGCATCGGTGGTCTTTTTTACAATTGTCAACGCTTGAGTCTGGGCGAAGTTGAACACGGCATTGCCGGGACCCTGCTCCCCTTCGCCTGTCATCTTGGACTCCAGACGGTTGGCCAGGTCGAACGAACCATTACCCGAGCCCAGACTGTAGAGCGAGACAAACTTGCCGTTTACGGGTTCCTCCGTCACGGATGCATCGGGGCCATAGCTTGCCTGCTTAACCTTGACAGTCAACTGCGTTCCCATAAACGACTCGGCAAAGCAAACCTTAAACGGCGCCTTATCGGCATTGTCATCGACCGTATTGGCAGCAGTGGGATCGAGCAGCCACTTGAGCTTCGCGGTCATAGGTACGGAGTGCGCGGAATCGGATGTATCGCTGGCAGTCACGCGATACGTTACGGGATACAGGTCCATGTCGCCCGCGATCGGCTCGCCCTTAAACTCATTCCAGGACTTCGCAGAACCATCGGTGCTCACACATCGCCACTCCAAGAAGAGTTCGCGCACGTCACCGCTGGTCGCCGCCCGCTCATCGAGCTGCGCAACGATCTTGGAATAAGCGTCCGGGTCATACGCGACGGATTTTTGTTCCATCACGGGATTGCCGTTGTTGTCATAGACCGGACTGCCGCTCTCATCCACCTTGGGAACCTCGGCGTTATAGACAAAGCCAGCGCCTGTCGCGCGCGTGGTGCCCGAGTCGACCGTCGCCGTAGAGATGACCGAGCCGTCAACGTTGTGATAGCGCACCTTATACGGCGTCTTCTTGTACACCGCAGTGTACTTCACGCCGCTCTCAAAGGGCTCGTTGCCCTCGAGGGGATGCCTCTCTTGATCGGTCATCGGGGTGTAGCTGCCATCTTTCGGGTTGTAGTCGCGCGACCAGCACACGAAGTCATACGAGGTGCCGGTTTTGCTTTCTTCGCCTTCAACATGGGTATGGGCAACAAGCGAGACCTGATCGCCGGAAGCGTTGCGTTCGAACCCGCGTATGGAACCGGGATTAGCAAGGTCATCGTCGATATTCGATTGGACCCATACCGTGCACGCGCGATATACCGGATACAGCTCCATAGGAGCCTTGACCACAGTGTTTTTGTTCACCATGGGAAGGCCGTCCGACCAAACGACATAGCCGCTGCCAGCAGCCGGCTTGGTTTCCGTCCAGCCCACGAAGACGTTGATCGCACGTGTTTCCGCATCGATAGTGCGGACGTCATAAGTAGGCTTCGGGATGCCGCCATTAAGGTTGCCGAGCGTATCGTTCTTCTGGGCTACCTTGCCATCCACATCTTTGGCATTGAGATGGTACACAACCGCCAACGGCGAATAGTACGCCACAAATGTATAGACTCCACCGGGTTCCACCGGATAGGAATACGAGTTCTTGCCGTCATAGATGGCATCCTGAACCTCACCGTTCGGAAGCTCGACCTCAACCTTCTGCAACTTATACAGCTCGCCGCCTGCTTTATAAACCGGCGTCGTAACATCGGGGGTCACCGTTGCCGTAGCAGGATCAGTGTCCGTGTTGATAACGGGAGCGATGTCGTGCTCATCGTACTTAGGCACATTGACCTTGTCCGTGCCATCGAAACCTGCGCGATGCAGGTTGGTGGTGTACTTAACATCGTACTTCGCGTACACCGGATAGGCATCCTGGTACTGGGTGACCACGGACTCTTTTGTCGCTAGATACGGCTTGGCCTTGTCCGGATCAGACGTAGTAAAGGAATCGTCCTTGACATCGTAGATATAGTTCCAGACGGGAGAGCCCTCCTTGACCTCAGCCGTGGAGATCCAGCCCAGGAACTTATAGCCTGGCACCGCCATCTCCGCATCAGTCGGGGAAGCCTGAAGAGTCAGGTAGGGATTGATGACGGGCTTGAGGCCGCCGTAGGGTGTACTATCAACCGTTTTGTCCTTATAGAGATGCGGATAACGGTACAGGAACGTCGGATCTTTACCTTCTGGCGTTTTTTGTTGAAGCAAGTTGCTTTCATAGCGCCGAGTAGCGGTTTGCTTGACGTTGTCATACTTGTCATAGAATTTGACGTCCGTAGTCACCATAGCGCGAACATAATATTGTTCCGTCGTTTTAACG
>CABSBA010000174.1 GCA_902475825.1 uncultured Collinsella sp.
AAACGAACGGGACGGCGCACAAAAAAGAGGTCCCGAGCGGGACCTCTATATGGTGGAGCTTATCTTGAAAGGGAGCGGACTACTTCGCACAGCGGCGCACGATCCTCGCCATGCCTTACGCGTTTTCTACTGCTCGCTATTCGCAATCGCCTGGTCGATAAGCTTGTCGAGTGCTGCGCGCTGCTCGGCGGAGCTGATGGCTCCCACGATTGGATCCCCTACGATGTTGCCATTCTGATCGATGACATACGTTGTCGGGAACGAGAACAAATTTGACGTGAACTTACCGGCCTCGCTATCCGACTTGAACCAGATGTTCTTATATGTCACGCCCTTCTTGCTCAGCACGTCCTTGGCATCTGCAATCTCGCCCTTGTTGCCATCGAGCGTAAAGGAATTGACGCCCACGACCTGACCGCCCTTCTTGGCAAGCTCCTGATTCAGTTTCTCAAGATCGCCCAGCTCGCCCACGCACGGCTTGCAAGTGGTGAACCAGAAGTTCATGACGGTGACCTTGTTCTTAGAGAACAGCTCGTCGCTGCTCACGTCGTTGCCGTCCAGGTCCTTGCCCGTAAAGCTGGGGAACTTCGTCGCCTCGTTCGAAGCATTGGCGCCAGCCGTCATGCCAGCGGTCGAAGCGTCGACGCTCTCGCCTGCGCTCGGCGTGCTTCCACAGCCGGGGAACTCCTTCTCCAGGCTCTCGAGCTTGTCCTCGATCTCCTTGATCTGCTGCGCACCGGCCTTGAGCGTCTTAAACTCATCCGCCGTAAACTCATCCTTGGCGCCATCGATGGTCTTGAGCAGGAAATCGCCGTAATTGCTGCCGTCCTCAATCATTGCCGAGTCTTTATTTGCCGCATTGAATACCTTTTCCCACAGCGCGTTATCACTCGAAAAGATCTCGTTCTCCTTCTGCATGAGCTTCGCATACAGCTCGGCGGCCTCGTCGGCATTGGCCGGCTTCTGCGCAGTGAGTTCTGCAATCTTAGGATCGGAGCTCGCAGATTCGCTCGCATTGCCACCGGGTGCCGAACACGCCACAAGACACAAGGCCAGCACCGGCACCATAAACAGGGCCGCAATCTTAGAAAGCTTCATAGTCATTCCTCCGTTTTGTCGAAGCTTGTTTACTTTTTATCGGCGGTCAAGGGAAGCTTTTCCGCCGACACATCCAGGCCATAGCGATAGCTGATGGCATCGACGGGACAGGCCCCGATGCACTTTCCGCACCGGATACATTCGGCATGATTGGGCGCGTGGACTACATCGACGTCCATCTGACAAACCTTTGAGCACTTGCCGCACGAGACACATTTGCATGCATCGACCCGGATCCCCAGTAGGGACACCTTATTCATGAGCGCATAGAATGCGCCGAGTGGACAAATCCATTTGCAGAAGGGGCGATAGAACAAAACGCTCAGCAGCACCACGGCAATGAGAACGGCAAGTTTCCAAGTAAAGAGATGTCCCAACGCAGATCGAATGCCGGCATTAGCAATGGCCAGCGGAATGGCGCCCTCGAGTACGCCCTGCGGACAGATGTACTTACAAAAGAACGGATCGCCCATCCCCACGTCGTTAACCACCAAGACGGGCAGCAGCACCACGGCAAACAGCAGCACGACATACTTGATGTACGTGAGCGGCTTGAGCTTTTTCGTGGAGAACTTTTTGCCGGGAATCTTATGAAGCAGCTCCTGCAGCCAGCCAAACGGGCACAGAAAGCCGCATACAAAACGTCCCAGCAGCACGCCGAGCAAAATGAGCGTGCCGGTAACATAGTAAGAAAAGTTGAACTTGGATGAACCTACCACCGACTGGAACGACCCGATGGGGCACGCACCCGATGCCGCGGGGCACGAATAGCAGTTAAGCCCGGGTACGCAGACTGTTTTTCCTGCGCCCTGATAGATGCCGCCTTTGGCAAAGTTTGGCAGGTGAATGTTGGTAATAAGTGTTGCCGCCGCCTGAATGAATCCGCGAAATCGGGCCAAAACATGCGACGCAGTGTTTTCTCTTTTATCCAATTCCGATACACTCCAAGCACAGCCTAATCGCTTTGGCCAGCACGGCATCCGCCTCGCCACGCATAACACCAAAGCACACCATGGCAATTCCGACGATCAACAAAGCGACCTGTACCACGGGTTTTACCGCTTTGAACAACCTGACCACTCCTTTCGTTACGCGACCATTGGACCATATCGACTATAAAATCCGTGTTAAGCGCGATTTGGAATGTGCAAGGAGACTGTTATGCGTATTTTGATCGTCGAAGACGAGCGAGCACTGTGCGATGCAATCGCACGCAGCTTGCGAAACTTGGCGTACAGCGTCGACTGCTGCCACGACGGGCAGGAGGCGCTCGACCTGCTGGGCGTTGAGGCCTTTGACCTCGTGGTACTCGACCTCAATCTTCCCCATGTCGACGGCATGACCGTGCTCAGGGAACTTAGGAAAACTGACTGCGAGACTAAGGTACTGATTCTGTCCGCACGTGGCGAAGTATCCGATAAAGTCGCCGGACTCGATGCCGGCGCCAACGATTACCTCACCAAGCCGTTTCATCTGGACGAGCTTGCGGCAAGGATTCGCAGCCTTACCCTCAGACGCTTTACACAAAGCGACATAGTTTTAACCTGCGGAAAGCTCCGCTTTGACACCAAGGCGCGCATCGCTTCCGTGGACAGCGAGGCTTTATCTCTTACGCGCAAGGAAACGGGAATCTTGGAATACCTGATGCTTAATCAGGGGCGTCCGGTAAGCCAAGAGGAGCTTATCGAGCACGTTTGGGATAGCACCGTGAACAGCTTTAGCAACGCAACCCGCGTTCACATCTCGTCACTCCGCAAAAAGCTACGCAGCGCTTTGGGATACGACCCGATTCGCAATCGGATTGGAGAGGGCTACGTTATGGAGGATAGCGAATGAAAAGGCTTTCGCTGCAATGGCGCATAACGATTATGACGGCACTGCTCACGTGTGCGGCATGCGTGCTGACGAACTGCCTGGTCGGCTATACGGGCATGCGCTACATGGATGCCATCGGCAGTAACATCTCGGCCTTTAACGCAACCGGCGAAGATTCGCCCCAGGCGTTCGACCCAACGAAAGCGGGCCTCTATGACAAGGTCACGATCGTCGTAAACGACGCACAGGAGTCTTTTGGCACGACGACCTGGTACATCACGGCTGGAGTCACACTCCTTGGCGGCGTGCTGGCATACTTTGTGAGCGGCCGTGCACTCAAACCGCTACGGGATTTCGCCGCCCAGGTAGAGCGCGTGCAGCCTGACAACCTAAGCGAAATCAGACTCAGTGAAGATGTGCCCACCGAGCTGCAACGATGCAGCGCCTCTTTCAACGACATGATCGCCCGTCTTGGCGAAGGGTTCTCTGCACAGCGTCAGTTTACCGGCAACGCCGCACACGAGCTGCGCACCCCGCTCGCCCTTATGCAGGCACAGATTGAACTATTCATCTCCGAGCACTCCGGTTTGCAACCCGAAACAGCCGAGCTGCTCGGCCTGCTACAAGAACAAACCGAGCGCATGTCTCGAATGACCAAGGTATTGCTCGAGATGAGTGAGCTCCGCAGCGTTCCTTGCGAGGACGATGTTGAACTTGGCCCCTTGTCCGAAGAGGTCCTCACTGACCTTGCGCCACTTGCCGAAAATAGGAGCATAGCCCTCAACTGTGCTGGAGACGCTTTAGTAATCGGGAGCGACACGCTCCTCTATCGGCTGGTGTTTAACCTGGTCGAAAATACCATCCGTTACAGCCGCCCCGACTCGACTGTCAACGTCTCCATCTGCGACAACGACAGCCACGTGTTCCTGCGAGTCGAGGACCAGGGCCCGGGAATACCCAAACAGTACCGTGAGAGCATCTTCCAACCATTCTTTCGCCTGGATAAATCCCGCAGCAGAGCATACGGCGGCGCAGGACTCGGGTTAGCGCTTGTTTGGGAGATCGCAGCGCTTCACGGTGGCACGGTAGAGGTCGAAAC
>CABSBA010000175.1 GCA_902475825.1 uncultured Collinsella sp.
ATAACAAACTGACGCGACGCGGCACCTACGACAGGAAAATCCTCGTCCTGCCGCATGCGTCAATGGCAACTGGCAGACGTGTACCGTCACGCTCGACCAGATAGCGTGCCTGCCGACGACGCAAGCAGTCGCGGCAACGGACCTGTCCCGTCGCATCGGTGGCGCAGACGCCCTCGGCGGTCAGCAGGCAGTGCTCGCACACCATAAGCTCGGGACGGTCGGCGTCGACCGGACCCAAGACGCCGGGTTCAGCAGCCAGTTCGGCAATACGCTCCGCATCATTGCCGAGCAACTCGGCCGGCAAGTACACCCGCCCCGCACCGAGTCCGCGCAGCCAGGTAAGCGTGGCCCGATTCGCGCAGAACACCGGCGCCGCCACGTCAAACGCCGTGCCCAGCTCGCGGGCCATCGCCACCTGTCCCAGATTGCGGCAGACGACGCGCCCGGCACGCCGTATAAGCGCCCGAGTCCGCTCGGCGTCGCCTGCGCGGCACACTTCGTCGAGCACCACCGTCGCATCGGACAGATCCCACTCATCGCGCGGATCCAAATCCATCAGCCCCCAGGCAAAGACCATACGAGCAAAAGCCTCATACTTTGCCGGCTCCGCCGGTCCCGCCAACTCCGTCGGTACATCGCCATCTGCCAGAACGCCCTCAAACGGCAGCACCTCAACGGACTGCTCAGCAGGCGTGACCGCATCTGCCTCGGCCCGCATGCGCTCCAACACCGTTGCCGTCTGCCCCAGCACGCCGGCACTGCGAATCAGATAGACCTCGCAGCCCGCGTCCACCTTGCGTTTGCAATGCACGACGATGCGCTCTCCCGCAGCGGCGTCCACGGGGCAAGGCACCTGCGGCCAGCGCTTGGGCACATCGGGACGCGCGTCGGCACCCGGGTAAAATCGGATTTCGAGCGTATCGCCCGCCGCCACGGCGGCATCAAGCTCAACCGTCACCTCTTCGTGACCCACCGCCACCAAGTGGCCCACGCGCACACCCTGGTTGATCGCGCGCTCAAAGCTCATGAGCTCGGCGCCCGAACGACCTCGCAGATACGCATCGGTAAAGCCGCGGTTGAACGACCTTCCCAGCTCGCGCTCAAGCGCCGGCACCGCATCGGCATCCCATGTGCCGTCGCGCAGCATATCGAGCGCCCGACGCCACACCCTCACCACGTTAAAGACGTAGTCGGGATTCTTCATGCGGCCCTCGATCTTGAGCGATGCCACGCCGGCGGCAACAAGCTCGGGCAGATGCGCGATGCCCAGATAGTCACGCGGACAAAGTAGGCGATCCCCTTCGACAGCGACAACACTCTGCCCCGCCTCGTCCACCAAGTCATAGGACAGACGACACGGCTGTGTGCAGTCGCCGCGCATCGCCGACCGTCCGCGCCGCAGGGCCGAAAACTCACACGCACCCGAGTACCCAATGCAAATAGCGCCGTGACAGAACACCTCGATGGGCACGCCGGTAGCGCAAAGCGTCTCAATCTCCGCCACGCTCAGCTCGCGCGCAGTCGTCACGCGCTCAGCTCCCAACTCCTTGGCAGCCAACTGCACGGCATCCTCGCTATGAGCGCCCGCCTGAGTGGACAGGTGAATCTCGACCCCCGGAATCGCCGCACGAAGCGCACAAGCCAGCCCGGCATCGGCCACAATCAACGCATCGGCACCCAACGCGTGCGCATGCGCCCCCAACGCCACGGCGTCGGCAAGCTCATCATCGAACACGAACACGTTGAGCGTCACGTACACACGCACGCCATGGGCATGGGCCACGGCACAACCGCGCGCGAACTCATCATCGCTAAAGCCATGCGCGCTCACTCGAGCGTTGAATCCGTCCAGCCCCGCATAGATGGCATCGGCACCCGCCGCAATCGCCGCGAGCATCTGGTCGAGTCCGCCAGCAGGCGCCAGCAGTTCGGGCAGCGCCACTTCAGCCGCCGCCAACTCGCTTTCGCATTGTCCGCTCGATTCCGTCGCCCAAATCGCCATCGGCAAACTCCTTACCAAGGTATGCAATCACTCTGTTAATTGCCGTCAACCAGCATACACGAGGCCTCGCGCGGCCCGATTGGTTTATCGTGTAATAACTTATGTCCATCCTGCCCGACGCATACCCGCCGCCTGGCACGACATACTTGGAGGTCAATATATGGGTCCTCGCCAACGACAGGGACACGGTCGCTCTAAGACGCACGCCCTGCCCGTCATCCTGCTCTCGCTTTTGGGCTTTTTGCTTATCGCGGCCGCAGCATTTGGCATCGGCATGATCGGCAACGTCAACCGCTGGCTGTCCGACCTGCCCGACTACACCGACGCCAACGCCTATCTGGTCAGCGAGCCTACCGAAATTGTTGACTGCAACGGCAACAAGATCGCCAGCTTCTATACGCAAAACCGCAAGTCCATCACCAAGGACCAAGTGTCCCCGTACGTGCTGCAGGGCACCGTTGACGTTGAGGACGAGCGCTTCTACGAGCATGGCGGCATCGACCTCTGGGGCATTGCACGCGCATCGGTGGCAACCCTCACCGGCGGCCACGAGGGCGCATCGACCATCACCCAGCAGCTGGTTCGCAACACCATCTTGCAGGAGGAACAATTCGACTCGACCATCGAGCGTAAGGTGCGCGAGGCCTATATCGCCATCAAGATGGAGGATATGTACTCCAAAGACGAGATCCTCATGATGTACCTCAACACCATCTACTACGGCCATGGAGCATATGGCATCGAGGCCGCCGCCGAGACCTATCTGTCCAAAACCGCCGCCGACCTCACCCTGAGCGAGGCCGCGCTGCTCATCGGCCTTCCCAACTCGCCCTCGCAATACGACCCCACGGTTAATCCCGACTTGGCGCTGTCCCGCCGCAACAAGGTTCTGGACAACATGCTGCGTCTGGGCCACATCACGCAGGAAGAGCACGATGCCGCACAGGCTGAGCCCATCACGCTTAACGTGACCGAGATTTCGGGCAGTGGCGTCGATGTGTACTCTCAGCCCTACTTTGTCGCCTACGTTAAGCAGCTGCTTGAGCAGGAGTTCTCCACCGACGTGCTCTTTAAGGGCGGTCTGACCGTCAAGACCACCATCGACCCCACCATGCAGCAGGTGGCCGAGGAGGCCGTGCGCTCGCAGCTCGACACGCTTTCGCTCGACGGCCTGGACATGGGCATGGTCGTCGTTGACCCCAAGACCGGCTACATCAAGTGCATGGTAGGCGGCTACGACTACAACGCCGACGAGAATCACGTGAACCATGCTACGGCAAAGCGCCCCGTGGGCTCCACGTTTAAGGCCTTTACGCTGGCAACTGCCATCCAAAACGGCATGAACCCCAACGTCACCCTCAACTGCAACTCGCCGCTTAAGGCCAAGGGCACCACGACCGAGGTGCAAAACTACGGCAACCAGAGCTATGGCAACATCACGCTTAAGCAGGCAACGGCATACTCATCCAACACCGGCTACATTCAGGTGGCCGAAGCCATCGGCAATGACAAGATCATGTCGCTCGTCAAAAAGCTCGGAATCGATCCCGCCAAGGACAATATCGAGGACGTTCCCGTCATGACGCTCGGCACCGGGTCCATCTCACCGCTCGAGATGGCATCGGCCTACGCAACGTTTGCCAACGGTGGCTACTACCGTCAGCCCATCGCCATTACCGAGATCGACTCGCGTACTGGCTCGGTTCTGTACCAGCACACCGACAATCCCACGCAGGTGCTCACCGAAGGCGAGGCTGCCGCGGTTACCGACGTTCTATCCGGCGTCATGCAGGGCAGCGGCACGGGTGCCGCCGGCGCGCTGAGCGTCAACCAGCCCTATGCCGGCAAGACAGGTACCACCGACAACACCACCAACCTGTGGTTCTGCGGCTATACCCCGCAGCTGGCATGCGCCCTGTGGACCGGCTACTCCGCAGGCGAGATTCCCATCCAAAAGTACGGCACGGACAAATTATGCCGAGCTTGGGGTTGATGCAT
>CABSBA010000176.1 GCA_902475825.1 uncultured Collinsella sp.
GCTTGATGAGCTCGGCACGCATCTGGTTACGCAGCTTGGCGTCCAGGTTGGACAGCGGCTCGTCCATCAGGAAGACCTTAGGATCACGCACGATGGCGCGGCCGATAGCGACACGCTGACGCTGGCCGCCCGAAAGCGCCTTGGGCTTACGGTCGAGGTACTCGGTGATACCCAAGATCTCGGCAGCGGAGCGAACCTTGCGGTCGATCTCGTCCTTGGGGACCTTCTTGAGCTCAAGCGTAAACGCCATGTTCTCGTACACCGTCATGTTGGGGTACAGAGCGTAGCTCTGGAACACCATGGCGATGTCGCGGTCCTTGGGAGCGACGTCGTTGACGCGCTTGCCGTCGATGAACACGTCACCCGAGGTGATGTCCTCCAGGCCAGCAACCATGCGCATCGTCGTGGACTTACCGCAGCCAGACGGGCCAACGAGGACGACGAACTCCTGGTCGTGAACGGTGAGGTTAAAGTCCTCCACCGCGAGCACGCCATCCTCGGTAACCTTGAGGTTGTGCTTCTTCTCCTCGGTCTTCTTCTTTTTGCCAAAGAAGCCCTTCTTTTTGGACTCGGTGTTGGGATACACCTTCTGAACATGCTTGAGAACGATCTCGGCCATGTCTTTACCTTTCGATATGCGGCGCCATGTTGAGGGCGCCACAGAAACTTGCAAAACAGTTACGGCATCAGCCCTTGACGGCACCTGCCACCACGCCGTCGATGATGTACTTCTGGCAGAGGATGTACATGATGACGATGGGGATAACAACCATCATGATGCAGGCCATCATGGGGCCGAGCTCGACATGGCCGTAGCCACCGCGGAAGTACTGGATCAAGATAGGAATGGTCTTGTACTTGGTGGAGTCGAGGGTAAGGTAGGGCAGCAGATAGTCGTTCCAGACCCACATGGTCTCGAGGATGCCGACCGAAAGATAGGTGGGCTTCATGATGGGAAGGACGATCTTAAAGAACACCTGGACCGGGTTGCAGCCGTCGATCATGGCCGCCTCCTCGATCTCGAGCGGGATGTTCTTTACAAAGCCGGCGAACATAAAGACCGCCAGGCCCGCGCCAAAGCCAAGGTAGATAAAGCAGATGTTGAACGGCGTGTTGAAGCCGATGCGGTCCGCCAAATTGGACAGCGTGAACATGAGCATCTGGAACGGCACGACCATCGAGAACACGAACAGGTAATAGAAGAAGTTCGAGATCTTGCTGTTAACACGAACCACGTACCAAGCGCACATGGAGCAGCACACCAGAATCAGCACGACCGACGTGACCGTGATGATGAGCGAGTACATAAATGCCGAGGCAAAGCCCTGCTCGTTAAGGGCGTGCACGTAGTTTGCAAGGCCGTTGAACGTCTCGGGCGTGAGCAGATCGAACGCCGTGGTGGTGCTGATTGCGGTCGCTTTCTTAAAGGAATTGAGCGCAATCATAAACACGGGGTAGATCCACGCGAGCGACAGGATCGTAAAGAAAATCGAGAGCGCGCGGTTGATAACCTTATCGCGTTTCATTACTGCTGCACCTCCTTGGACCTCGTGGCCTTAAGCTGAATCATGGAGATGGCTACGACCAGGATGCAGAAGATAACCGCCTTGGCCTGACCGATGCCCTGCCATGCGATACCGGCACGCGAATAGAACGTGTTGTAGATGTTCAGGGCGAGCATCTCGGTGGAGTGCGCGGGGGCGCCGCCGGTAAGGGCGAGGTTCTGGTCGAACAGCTTAAAGCCGTTGGTGATGGACAGGAACAGGCAGATGGTGATGGTCGGCATCAGGTTAGGGATCTTAACCTTCCAAAACGTCTGCCATGCCGTGGCACCGTCGACCTTGGCGGCCTCGATGTAGTCGGACGGAATGGACTGCAGACCAGCGATGTAGATGATCATCATGTAGCCGACCTGCTGCCACAGGGTCAGGATGATAAGGCCCCAGAAGCCAGCAGCGGAGTTAAGGGCAATGAGCTGGGCGCCGATGTTGGAGAGCAGGCAGTTGATCAGAATCTGCCAAATGTAGCCCAGCACGATGCCGCCGATCAGGTTCGGCATAAAGAAGATCGTACGGAAGATGTTGGTGCCCTTGAGCGCCTTGCGGGTGAGCGCCTGCGCAATGGCCAGGGCAATCACGTTGATGAGCACCGTCGACAGGAAGGCAAACGCCACCGTAAAGAAGAACGACGTGGCAAACTGCGGATCGGACAGCGCGCGCACGTAGTTCTCGATACCGACAAAGTGCGCGTTGTTGATGGTAATAAACTGGCAGAACGAGAGATAGAAGCCCTGGATAAAGGGGATCACGAACCCGATCATAAACGCCAGGCACGTGGGCAGCATAAAGAGCGGCCACCAGCGCTTGAGTGCTTTGCCCATAGAAGGGTCCTTTCAATATACAGGGGGCGGGCAAACCTACGTCTGCCCGCCCCCTGTCGCTAATCAGATAGCTTGGGCAGCAACTGCTTACTCGGAAGCAGCCTTC
This sequence comes from uncultured Collinsella sp., assembly GCA_902475825.1. Taxonomy (GTDB): domain Bacteria; phylum Actinomycetota; class Coriobacteriia; order Coriobacteriales; family Coriobacteriaceae; genus Collinsella. The sequence goes on from CABSBA010000176.1 coordinate 2,487, forward strand.
TCGGTCTTCCAGCCATCGACGAAGGCGTTCTTGACGCCGTCCCACTTAGTGTTGTCGGCAGCATAAGCAATGAGAGCCTGCTTGAGGTTCTTCTTCCACTCCTCAGAGGGGATGTAGACGAAGTCCCAAGCGACGGTCTTCTTGCCGTCCTTGGCCATGGCAACGGCCTGCTGCGAGAAGACGTTGGTGGTCTCCTTGGCGCTCTTGAACGGAGCGGTCAGACCCATCTTGTCGGCGATGATGCTGGTCGGGGTGTCAGCGGTGACGCACCAGTACATGAAGTCCTCGGTGGCCTTCTGAGCATCCTCGGAAGCCTGGGAGCTCACGCACCAGTAGTTCTCGCCGCCGGAGCACAGGCCCTGGTTCTCCTCGCCGTCGACGCCGATGTAGATCGGCAGCATGCCGAGCTGGTCGTCGGTCATACCGGCCTTGGTGAGGTCAGCGTATGCCCAAGAGCCGTTCTGATAGAAGACGGCCTTGCCGGTTGCGAACTCGTTGGTGGCGTCGTCGCCGGTCTTGGAGGCAAGCTGCGAAGGATCGCAGGTGGAGTCGGTGATGTACAGGTCGAAGATCTGCTTGAAGTTGTCGAGATACTCGCCCTTGATCTCGTCGTCCTCCTGGTTGTGCTCCTTCTCGAACTCGTAGTAGAGCGGGAGGTTGGCGAGGTGGGTGGTGTAGCGCCAGCTGGAGGAGTCGTCCATGCCGGCGGAAGTGAAGGCACCCTCAACACCAAGCTCGTCCTTGCGGGCCTGGATGTCGTCAGCACAAGCCTTCAGCTTGTCGAAGGAGTTAATGTCCTCGGCCTTGTAGCCAGCCTTCTCGAGCAGCTGCTTGTTGTAGATGATGCCGTAGCTCTCCTGGACCCAGTCGATACCCAGATCCTTGCCATCGGACTGCAGAGCCAGGGAGTCGTCAATGAGCTCACCGCGGAGCTTGGTATCGGACAGGTCGGCGCAGTAATCCTTCCAGTTCTTAAGACCGGTGGGGCCGTTGACCTGGAACAGGGTCGGAGCGGAGCTCTTGGACATCTCGGACTTGAGCTTCTCCTCGTAGGTGTTGGAAGCGGCGGTCACGATCTTGACCTCGACGCCCTTCTCCTTCTTATAGGCCTTGGCGATCTCCTTCCACTCCTTGTCGACCTCGGGCTTGAATTGGAGGAAGTAGACCTCGGCAGCGTTACCAGAAGCAGAGGAGCCGGAACCGGCGGAGCCACCGCAGCCCACGAGACCCAGACCAAGAACCGCAGCCGCGGAACCAGCAAAGCCCAGGAACTGCCTTCTGCTCATTTCGTTCTTCATTACAATCCACCCTTTCACACCGTGGCGGCACCCTTTGCCGCCGCCTTCGGAGATTGGCTCGGGGACTTTGCCCCTTTTGCTGATTTGTACAATACGCTATTTGGCTAGTTGTTTGAACAAGTATTACTAGAGCGGTAGAAAAACTTCGGTGAACGGTAGTATTCAACTTGATACTTGACAAGTTTTGTATAAACAATTATTTATTATCTAA
>CABSBA010000177.1 GCA_902475825.1 uncultured Collinsella sp.
AATTCGCCCGGCGCCTTTTTGTCGCCAAACATCAGTGCCTTCTGAAACGATGCGAGTGTGTTGAGCCCTCCGTGAGAGACAAGTGCCTTGGCGTGGGCAGCTCCGGGGACAACGACGCGGCCGTGAAAGATTTTTTCCATGAGGAGTCGCCTTCCTATTTGATTGGTTTTCCGGTGGTGACGTAGGCGAGCACTTCGTCGTCGGTGTAGTAGCGCGATGCCGAGTACGTACGCAACTTGTTGGAGTTGGTGATGATGGGCATGCTGCCGCAGAGCGGGTTGTTGGTGTACATAAGCGGGCAGATGCTCGAGACGACGGCACCGGTAGTCGAGAGGCGTCTGTATGCCGCAGTCTTGCGGAAGGCGTCTGCCACGGATGGGGCGGCGGTCAGTACGGTGGGTACTTGCACGCGGCACTTGCCGGAGGCGCTCAGCCCATCGCAGATGGCGTCTGCCCAATGGGCGAGTTGTGCAGACGAGAGGTGGGGGCAGCCGATGAAGGCAAGCTTGGGGCGCGCGCCCGGGTTCTTCCACATAACGGGGTAGCTCGAGCGGATGCGTTCCAGCTCGGCGTCGTCAATGCGATAGATTTGGGCGTCTGGTGCTATGAGGTGTTCGCCTTGTTCGACGGCCTCGGGCGTGATGCCGTCCACGTGGTAGAGCCCGACAGCGCCGTTCGATGCGCTGGCGGCGCCCATGTCCTTAAGGTAGTCCTGCGTGCCGGGTGTGAGTTCGCGGCCAAGCCAGCGGTCGAGGCCTTTAATGTAAGGGACGTCTTCCATCACCTTCATGCCGATGGCGCTGCCAAGCACTTGCGCTTCGGGCTTGCGCTTACTGTCGACTTCGATGATCCAGGTCGCCTTGCGGCCCTCATCGGTGAGCAGGCCGAATTCCGGGACAAAGCCGGCAATTGAGCCGAACATCTCGATGATGCCGGAGTTGCGATTGCAGCGAGCGCCCAGCACGGAGTTGGCAAAGACCACGGCGCTGCTTTCTGCCCAGCTTAGGATGTCGCCACGCCGAGGTCGATTGCCAACCTCGGGCTGGTAGCAGGTGCAGGTGAAAGCATCGTTGTCCAATAGGCCCATGCTGCGCAGCTGTGCCTCATAATCGTCTTGTTTGGAATACATAATCTTGAACAGCAGCTTTTGCAGCGGGTTGGCCGGGACGGCGGGGTCGAGGGGCCTCGGGTCGACCGAGAATGACTGACCGGACAGGGCGCCGTCTTTCAGCAGCTCATCCATAAGGCCATAGACTGGACCGAGCATGGAGAGGCCAAAACTTGTGACAAGATGACCGTTTGCGCCGGTCACGGGAACCATACGCTCGGCGCCAAAGCATTCGCCGTACATAACGAGGGTCTTGACCACTTTGGCCATGGCGGGGCCCTTGGCGCCGTCGAGCAGGGCTTGTTGTTGGGAGGTCAGGTTCATCTGTGAGCCCATCCTTTCGTGTTAGATATTGGTGCCGAGTCGGTATGCCGCACGGACCGCTTCGAGCACACGGCCGGGCGCAAACCCATCGCCGATGTTATGCAGCTCGTCAGCGGCGTGCGTCTGCTGCAGTTTGTAGAACAGCGCGTCGTCGGGGTGTCCGCCGCAGGCAATGATTACCAAGTCGCAGGTTAGCTCGAGTGACTTCCAGTCGTTGCCGATTTTGGGTGCAAGCGGGTTTTCGACGTTCTCGGGCAAGACCGGTGACCACGAGACGTAGGGGTCGGGAACGTTTTTGTGGCAGTTGCGACTCAAGTGGAGACGCGCACACTTCGATGGGGCTCCAGACTCGCGTTTGCCGCCGACTTCCGCGCGCTCGACGCGTGTCATATTGAGGAGCCGCACATTGCGTCCCCTGAGCGTATGGAGTAGGTGGCCGCGATTTGCCGTGCAGGCGCCCTGCATCATGTGAGGCAGCATTTCAATTACGCTGACCTGTGGTATGCCGTGTTCGACGGTGAGCCATTGGGCAACCTCGCAGCCCACGGCCCCTCCGCCAATGATGGTGACGGTTTTGGCGTTGCCAAGCAGCGCGGGTTGGCGCAGTAGCTGCGTTGCCAGCACGGCATGACCCGATGCTGCAAGCTCCGTAAGACCGGGGATGGGCGGTATTGCATTGGAAGTGCCTGTCGCGCACACGATTGCGTCGAAGCCTGCTTTTGCAAGATCTTCGGCGCGTGCCGCCCGTCCAAGTTCGAGTGTCAGGTTCCCGTTGGGTTTTTCTGCCTGCTCGCGCACCTGTCGAACAAGATATGATCGGTAGTTATCGAGGTCGAACTTGATCCGGGCGGCGCTGGCGGAGAGGAGTTTTCCTCCAAGTTCATCTTCGGCATCGATGAGCTTTACGTCGTGGCCACGACGCGCGGCGATTAGCGCACAGACCATCCCAGCGGGTCCGGCTCCTATCACCGCTATGCGTTTGGGTTCTTTGGCGGGAGCGGGTGTCTGGGGCATGAGGTATTCAAAGCTGCAGCGTGGATTGACGGCACACTGCGGATGGCCCCCTTCGACAAACTCGTTGAGGCATCCTTCCTGGCATCCGATGCAGGGGCGAATATCTGCCACGCGACCGGCGTACGCCTTGTTGGGCCACTCGGGATCCGCGAGCAGCGGGCGTCCGAGCATGATCATATCGGCGTCGCCATTGCGAAGGGCGCGTTCGGCAATGTCGGGGTAGCCCAACTTACCCACCGCGACAACGGGTATGGGAAGGCCGGCATTGGAGCGGATATTGTCGGCGGCAAAGCGCTCCCGAACGGCGCGCGCTACAGGAACGAAGCAGCCTGCGGGCATGCTCGCAGGCGGGTGGGGCATCCACCAGTTGTCATAGCAACCAAGGTCGACGTCAAAGATGTCTACTCCCGCCGCCACGAGCTCTTCCATATAACCCAGGGTCTGTTCGACTGTGCGGCCGCCGCGCATGCGTCCCAGATAGGTCGAACTCATGACCTGCTCGTCATAGGTTTCCTCGAGTGCAAGCGAAAGGTCGATGCGGTACATGATGGGGTAGTCGGGCCCAACGCGGCGACGGATTTCTTTGATCATATCGAGGCCAAACTGACGCCAATCGGCATAACGTCCGAGCTTGCGATGGTTAAAGGCGGGGTTTCCGAGCTGCTCGATAAGATAACCCTCGTGCCCGTGCAAATAGACGCCATCGATGCCCATGGCATGAGCATCGGCCGCCGCTTGGCCGATATTGTTTACGATACGGCGCAGCTTTTGGTCCGAGAGGCGCATGCATGGAATGGCGGGGATGTAGTAGTTAGGCAAGAAACTCGCCGAGACCGGAAACTTCTTTTGCGTGATGAGGCATTGCGGGTTGCCCACGCGGCCGAGTCCGGCCGTAAGCTGGACAAAAATGCGCGATCCGAAGGCATGGACACCTTGGGCAAGGTCGCGCCAGCCTGCCATAACGGTTCGGCTTCGATCGATGCGCGGGAAATAGGTGAGCTTGTCCAGCTCGGTGACCGTGGTATCGATGCCGTGGCTTACCGGTACGAGTCCTGTTGTGATGAGGCCGCAGCCGCCTTTGGCGCGGGCGAAAAAGTACTGCAGCATCATGTCGCTGGGGCGGCCAGTTTCCTCGCACATGTCGATATTGCCCATCGGCGCCATGACAATGCGGTTTTTGACGGTGAGCTTGTTAATTTTGATGGGAGAGAAGAGCTTGTCAAAAGGATAGAGCTCTTGTGTCATGCGGGACGATCCGCAACCGGAATTTTTGGCGGGCCAGCTGTCGAATGAGTCGACGAGTTGCTGCACCAGTACGTCTTTTCCCAATGAGGTTCCTTTCAGATGTTGACAAGGTAACAAAGCAGTTTACGTCTAAATGTTTAATAGTCATCAGGGGATCGATCGCCCTAGGCGAGATGCGCGGCAATTCCTGCACCAGTA
>CABSBA010000178.1 GCA_902475825.1 uncultured Collinsella sp.
GTTACGCGGTTTGGTAAAACCGCGTAACTATAGAGCTTCCAGCGCCGCGGCGATGCGCTTCATGGCGGCGTCGGCGGCGGCTTGGTCGGGGGCTTCGGCCAAAACGCGAATCACCGACTCGGTTCCACTCTTGCGCACCAGCACGCGGCCCTCGCCCGCCAGCGACGCCTCGGCCTCGGCGATGGCGGCTTGCACGCCCATGTTGCCCAGCGCGGCGTCTTTATCCGCCACGCGTACGGCAACCTGAGCCTGCGGCAGTAGCTTGCACGGAGCCGTGAGCTGCGAGAGCGTCTCGCGCTCGGCACGAATCACTTCCATCACGCGCAGCGAGGTCATAATGCCGTCGCCCGTGCGCTCGATATCACCAAAGATCGTGTGGCCCGTCTGCTCGCCGCCCAGGCTGTAGCCGCCCTCGCGCATCTTGGCATACACGTGACGGTCGCCCACGCCGCTGGTCACGGCACTTAGACCGGCAAGCTCCAGCGACTTGACCAGGCCAAAGTTGCTGGCGATCGTCGGCACCACGGTACCGCCCGAAAGGCGACCGTGCTTGTTCAGGTACACGCCGCACACATACAGGATCTGGTCGCCGTCGACCACGCGACCACGCTCGTCCACGGCCAGGCAGCGGTCGGCATCGCCGTCGTAGGCAAAGCCAACGTCCAGGCCCTGCTCCACCACGTGGCGCTGCAGACGCTCCATATGCGTGGAGCCGCAGTCAACGTTGATGTTAAAACCATCGGGCGCGGCGTTAATCACGCGCACATCGGCACCCAGCGCGTCGAACACCGGCTTGGCCACCGAGGATGCCGAGCCGTTGGCGCAGTCGAGACCGATCTTGACGCCCTGCAGCGAAAAGTTCGCGCTAGCGATGAGCGAGGCGATGTAGCGGTTGCGGCCCTGCATGTAGTCGACCGTGGCACCGATGTGGTTGCCCGTAGCCAGCGGCACCTCGCTCTTGCCATCGATATAGTCCTCGATGAGCTCCAACACGTCCTCGTCCATCTTAAAGCCGTCGCTGTTGACGAGCTTAATGCCGTTATCGCAAAACGGGTTGTGGCTCGCACTGATCATGATGCCGCAATCGAAGCAGCCCTCCACGGTCTGATGCGCCACGCCCGGCGTCGGGATCACGTGCAGCATGTAGGCGTCCGCGCCGCTCGCGACCAAGCCGCTCACCAGCGCCGCCTCGAACATATAGCTCGAGCGACGCGTGTCCTTGCCCACGATCACGCGTGCCTTGGTCCCGCGGTTGGCGCCGTAATACCAGCCCACAAAGCGGCCGATCTTATAAGCGTGCTCTACCGTCAGCCCAACGTTGGCCTCGCCGCGAAAGCCGTCGGTGCCAAAGTACTTCATGCGCTCTCCTTACAAAATAGGGGCGAACAGATTGCCTGTCCGCCCCAAAATGGTACTCGATTATCTGCGCTACCAGAAAAACTCTACGCCGACGCACTGTCGCGAGCCGCCTGGCATGTAGGAGTCTGACGCAGCGTAAGCGGCTTGTCCCCCGCCTCGGCCGACGTGGTCAGCGTATACGTGATCGTCGTCGTCTCGCCAGCATGCAGGTCAACGGTGCCCGAATAGAAGGGGATTCCATGCCACGTAGCGGCGCCAAGACCAAACTGGGTGCCCTCAACCGTAAGGTCACTGATGATGCCGCCCGTCGGGGCAAACACTGAGACATTCAGGCGTTCGTCGTCACGCGCGGCATCGGATGCGCCCGCCGCAACGTAGTCGGGCAGCTTGCCAGCCTCCTCCTGCGTCATGATGTTCGTCAGGGTAACGGTGATGCGATAGGAGCACGTGCCGTCGCCGTTCTTCACGCCCTGGCCAATCTGCGTGTCGGCGTTCAGATACCAGTCGAGCTTGGAGAAGCTCAGGTTGTTAAAGTAAACGCCGGCAACGGGATCGGCACTCGGATCATCCGGATTGGGCAGCGAAGCGTCAATGCCCGTCTCCTTGATGGCATTCTGCTCGTCATCGTTTCTCATCCAAGCAATCAGACGACCCTCTTCGGCACCGCGCTCGAATGCACCGACAAGCTTCGTAACGTCGACGTCACCGATGCCACCGAGAATCTTGTCGAAGGCGGCGCTGGCAACAGACGCAAAGATGCCGTCCGATTCTTCGACCGGATAGTTCCAATACACATCGTGCATGAGAACCTTCGCCGCGTTGGTACCGTCGACGACCGTACCATCGGGCAGCGAGACATTACCGACAAGGCCCAGCAGGTACTGCAAGAACACAGGATCGATGCCGACGACGCCATCAACGTCCTGCCCATACTGGGACTTCCACAGCGCGGCGACACGCTGCGAGTTGCGGGGCCAATCGGGTGAATAGGTATTGCCCGAGTTGTACAGGTTACTGTGGTTGCCGAACAGTGCCTCATCCTCTTCGTCGACGCTCTCGACTGCCTCATCCTCGCTGAGTCCAATGCGGGGAACAAACTCGCCAATCGACATCTGACCATCGGTAACTGAAATCAAACCTTGCGAACCACCAAAACCGCCGCAAGCACGAATCTCGACGTTGTTCATGGCATACAAAAGATAGTTGCGCGTCTGGCCATTGGCGCCGAGCATCTGGGGCAGAACGGGGGCGACTTTCTCCGCCGCGTCGACCGCACCGTTCAGGGTGGCAAAGCCGTCCTTTGCCTTATCGACCAGCTCGGTCACCTGGGCGATATGCGTATCGCCAATACCCTGAATCTTTTCATTGGCGCTCTTGAACGCCTTCGAGCTATCGGAGAGCGAATCGGCGACCGCCTGCAGCGCGGACACGTTGATTGTCCCGTCCTGGAACAGCTTACCGGGCGTTGCCTGAGCGAGATTATCGGCCATGGGGACCAGCGCGCCGCTCGAAACATCGGACAGAGCGTCGACCATGGTGCGGGCGGCGTTAATATCGCCGCCGTACACCGGAATGAACGAAGCCATCGTCCACACCGGACTCGAGGTCTCCTTCTTCATGCTGCTGCAGAGCTCGTCAATTTTTTTCGCATCGTCGGGCAGGGTCGAAAAATCGCCCGACGTGACCTTGTCCTTAAGGCCGCCGACGATCTCGACTGTTTCCTTTGCCTGGCTCTTCACGGTTTTTGCCGAGTTAAACAGCATGAAGCCACTCACGCCAAAAGCGACAAGAACCACCGCGACGATGACGGCAACAACGGCTGCAACGCGGCGCTTCTTGCGCTCGCCCTTGCGATGGCGATGGCGAACCAGGCCGTTCGAGGTCGGGCTCGTCGAGAAATCACCGCCGTAGTTCAAGCCAAAATCGTAATAATCTTCTTTAGAGCCCGAGCCCTTAAACTCGGCACCGTCGTCATTGAGACGGGCAAACGTGCCGGTTTCGGAAGCGCCCGTATAGATAGTGCCTAGGTTACCCGTAAGCCCTGCGTCTCCAGCAGAAGAAGCACTATTGGCGGGATTGGCAGAGTTGACGGGGCCGGCGTTGTGGGCGCGATTAGCGTTGTTAGCGGGGCCAGTGGAGCCGGCGACATTTGCACCGCCCGTTGGCGCCGGACGGACCCCGGCCGACGAAGCCGCAGAGCCCGCCCCGCCCGGAAATGCCTGCCTGCCTACGCGACCAGCCTGTTTTGCCTTTTGAGACTGTTCGTACAGAGCGGCAAACATCGCCGTTTCGCCCGGAGACGTACGGTTGCCAGCACCGTTTTGGCTGGATCCACTCGGTACGCCAGCGTTTCCAGTCCCATTTGAACGCGGCGGAACTGCAGGGCGCTCGCCGTCGCCGTTCTTAAAGTGGTTACCAGCCATAGAGGAGTCCTCGCAATACTAAAAGTCAATAACGCTATTAGTTTATGACATATTTGGCATCGTCAGTTAAACTCCAGATGCAGGCACCAATTC
>CABSBA010000179.1 GCA_902475825.1 uncultured Collinsella sp.
CTTGACACTCGTGATCGCCGTCATGCTCGCCGCTGTGGCAGCACTCGTGGCCCTCTTCGTGTCCCTTGCCGTGGCAGCATCCGCCGTTGCCGTGATGGCCGCAGCAACCGCCTTCCTTAGGCAGGAACTCGCCGTGACGGCGGAGTCTACAACGCTTCGGCACAACGTTTACAAATATGCGCGTGGCCGTTGTACTCGCCGACGGTGGTGCGATAGTTCCAGCAACGGTCGCAGCACTCGCCCTCGGCAGCCTCGATGGCAACGGAGAGCTCCTCACCCTGGGTCAGCTCAACATCGGAGACGATGTAGAACTCGGCCAGGTCGACGGCCTTGTCGCCGGTCAGCAGCGCATACATCTCGGCGGGAACGACCGCCTTGACGCGGACCTGCTGGCTCTTGGTGAAGGTGCCGGCAGAGCGGGCATCCTCAAGAGCCTTGGTCACGGCGCTACGGAGTTCGAGTGAAGCCTCGAGCACGCCCTCAAACTCATTGGCCTCGTCGACCGTGATAGGCGACTTGTACCAATCGAGCAGCGCGGCGTACTTCTGGTGGTCGACGCAGCCGGCGGGCGCATAGGCCATGGCCTCGTCGACCGTGTAGGACAGGATCGGCTGCAGGTCGCGCATGAGCATCGAGAAGAGCTCGGCCAGCACGGTCTGGGCGCTGCGGCGCTCGAGCGAGCCGGGCTTGTCGCAGTACAGACGATCCTTCAGGGCGTCGAGGTACACGTTGGAAAGCTCGGTAACCACGAAGTCGTAGAGCGCACGGTAGGCGCGCGGGAACTCGTAGCAAGAGTAAGCGTCGTCGACCTCGGCCTGAACCTGAGTCAGGCGGGCAACCATGAGCTTGTCGAGCGGCAGCAGATCGGCAAAGGCGACGCCGTCGGTCTCGGGCTCAAACTGGCCCTCGAGCTCGGAGAGCAAGAAGCGCAACGTGTTGCGGAAACGACGGTAGGCATCGGACGTACGAGCGAGAATCTCGTGGTCGATGGAAACGTCGGAGCTGGTGTCGACGGAGGCAACCCACAGGCGAATGATGTCGGCGCCCATCTCGTCACAGACCTTATTGGGGTCGATGACGTTGCCGAGCGACTTGGACATCTTGCGACCCTGGCCGTCGAGCGTGAAGCCCTGCGAGACGACGGCCTTGTACGGAGCATGGCCGTTGGCGCCCACCGAGGTGAGCAGTGAGCTCTGGAACCAACCGCGGTGCTGGTCGGAGCCCTCGAGATACACGTCCGCCGGGTACTCAAGCTCGGGGCGATACTCGCAGACGGCCTTCCAGGACACGCCGGAGTCCCACCACACGTCAAGGATGTCCTTATCGGCCTTGAGGTGATGGCCGCCGCACTTGGGGCAGACGCAGGCCTCGCCTAGGTAGCTCTCGGGAGCGTCGGTAAACCAGGCGTCGGAACCCTTCTCATGGAAGAGCTTGATGACGGCGTCGAGCGTGGCGTCGTTCATGACCTTCTCGCCGCAGTCGGCGCAGGTGTAACTCGGGATAGGCACGCCCCAGTTGCGCTGACGGCTGATGCACCAGTCGGGACGCTGCTCGACCATGGCACCGATGCGGTTGGCCGCGTGGGCCGGATACCACTTGACGTTCTCGCGAACCTCTTTGCCAGCCTGCTCGCGCAGACCCGTCTTGTCCATCGAGACAAACCACTGGTCGGTAGCACGGAAGAGCACCGGGTGCTTGCAGCGCCAGCAGTGCGGATAGCTGTGCGTGATCTTCTTCTCGAGGACCAGGGTGCCGCGCTCGCGCAGGAACTCGATGATGTGCGGGTTGGCCTCATCGGTATCCATACCGCTGAAGGGGCCGCCGGTACCAAACTCCTCGCCGGTGTAGAACTTGCCGTCGTCATCGACCGGCATGCAGATGTCGGTGATGCCCTCCTTGAGGCAGGCAAAGTAGTCGTCGACGCCGTGGCCGGGCGAGTTGTGTACGATACCGGTACCGTCATCGACACCGACGTAATCGGCCAGCAGTGCCACGCCCTCAACACCGTCAAAGATCGGCTGCTTGTAGTGGATGTGGTGGAAGGTCTCAGCGGGAACCACATAGGGCTTGCCGTCGACCATGACCGGGGTGTACTCCCAGCCAAACTCCTCACAGCACTTGGGAGCCAGGTCCTCGAGCATGACCTCGGCACGGCCGTCGTGCTCAACGGCGACGTAGGAGGCGCCGGGCTTAAGGGAAACGGCCTGGTCGGAGGGGATGGTCCACGGCGTGGTCGTCCAGATGATAAAGTCGACCGGGCCTTCGAAGTTCTCGAGGCCGGCGGGCTTGGAGGTCATCTCAAAGCGCACGAAGATGGACGGGCTCGTCTCGTCGGAGTACTCGATCTCGGCCTCGGCCAGCGCGGTGTGGCAGTGCTTGCACCAGTGAACCGGCTTGTGGCCGCGATAGATCATGCCCTTATCGAACATGGCCTTGAAGACCTCGATGTCGGCAGCATCGTGCTGGTGATAGAGCGTCAGGTAGGGGTTGTCCCAGTCGCCGAGCACGCCCAGACGACGGAAGCCGGCCTTCTGCAGCTCAATGTTCTCGACAGCGAACTCGTTGCAGAGCTCACGGATCTTGGCCGTGGGGGTCTGGTTGAACTTCTCGGTGCCGAGCTTCTCCTCGACCTTGTGCTCGATCGGCTGGCCGTGGCAGTCCCAACCGGGGACATAGGGAACCTCATAGCCCTGCATCATCCAGTAACGGTTGATCATGTCCTTGGAGATCTTGTTCATGGCGTGGCCGATGTGGATCGGACCGTTGGCGTACGGAGGGCCGTCGTGCAGCACGAACTTCTTGTGACCCTCGTTCTTCTTCAGAACCTGCTCGTAGACCTTGTTGTCCTGCCAGTCCTTGAGTCGCTTAGGCTCGGACTTGGAAAGACCGGCACGCATGGGAAAACCGGTCTTGGGCAGATTCATCGTCTGCTTGTACTCGTTTGCCACGGTACCCCTTTCATATCGTGGGCGCACACGCCCGTTGGGCACCAAAAAGGCGCCCGTCCCTACAAGCTGGGACGAAGCGCCACAAAACGGGCTGTGCGCCCGCAAAAGCTCTTCGCTTAACCACCCAGCTTAGATGCCCTCGCCCGCTTCTAGCGCGCTCGCATCCGTTACTCGGCTGGCCTGTATCGACGACCATCTCGGCGATATCTACTAAGACGTGCCTGTGTGGCACGTCCGTTGGGACCGCAGCTCCGGGGTGATTTTCATCGGTCGCATGCACGGGTTCTCAGCGCTCCCCGCTCTCTGTAGCATGCGGACGGCCGACTACTCGTCCCCATCAACGCTTATGCGGAGTATGCTAGCACGTTCCGCGCCGGCGAAAAACCCTCAACACTGGTTTTATACGTTCGAAATTTCTCGCTATTACAGCCCTTCTCTAGGAGCAAAATACCTGAAAGCACTCTATCGAACGAAAGAAGGTTGCTATGCGCACGATTGGAATGAGCGACTACACCGTCGGCGAGGACTGCTTTGACGAGCTGCCCGGCGCGCTGGCCGAGTACGGAGCGACAAAGGTCGCGATCATCGGAGGCAAGCGGGCACTGGCCGCAGCACTTCCCGGTATCGAAGCTGCGCTGGCAGATACCGACGTCGAGATTCTGGAAACGCGCGTCTACGGTACCAACAGCACACGCGCCAATATCGCCAAGGTCGTAAACTCCCCCGCCTGCCAGAAAGCCGACGTGCTCATTGCCTGCGGCGGCGGCAAAGCACTCGACACGGTCAAGACGGCGGCCATCGAGCTCAAGAAGATCGTCTTCACCGTCCCGACGATTTGTTCCAACTGCTCCGCCGCGACCGCCATTGCCGTTGTCTACAACGACGACGGCTCGC
>CABSBA010000180.1 GCA_902475825.1 uncultured Collinsella sp.
TCTTATCAGCGCAAGCTGCCGGTTACGGAAATCTTCGCCCAGAAGTATCCGTATACGGTCAAACTTGCCGCGTGCGCCATCGTACTCGAGGCGATCATGGGTATCGGTGCGGGTATCATTTCGGCGGTAAAGCGTTATTCCTTCTGGGATATTTTGGTAACGCTCACCACGTCGATCCTCGTTGCGGTCCCGGCCTTCTGGCTCGGTATGTTGTTGCAGCTGTTCTTTGGCGTCATCCTCAAGGACGCCACGGGCGGTGCATTCTCCATGCCGATCTCGGGTGCCGGCGGTTCCAGCTCTCAGTATCAGGATTGGATGCACTATGTGCTTCCGACCATTACGCTGGCTTCGGTTTCGACCGCTTACGCTGCCCGCATTATGCGCTCGCAGCTGCTTGACGTCATGAACCAGGATTACATCCGTACGGCAAAGGCCAAGGGTCTCTCCAATCGTGCGATCATCATCAAGCATGCGCTTAAGAATGCACTCATCCCCGTCGTTACCTATATTGGTGTCGACTTTGGTGGCATGCTTTCGGGCGCCATCCTGACCGAGACGGTCTTTAACTGGCCCGGTATCGGCTATGAGGTCTATCGCGCCATTAGCATGCGTGACTGGCCCATCGTTATGGGCGGCGTTACGCTCATCGTTGTCGTCGTCATGGTGATCAACCTGCTCGTCGACATTAGCTATGCATTCCTCGACCCGCGCATCCGCCTTGGCGGTCCGTCGGATAAGGCCTAAGGGAGGTACGTCTCATGCAGGAAACTGATTCTCAGTCTCAGGAGCAGGCTACCGCCACCAAGGTCGCATCTGCTCCCGCCAAGTCCCGCACGCTGTGGGGCGACGCTTTTAAGCGTCTTCGTAAGAACAAGCTCGCCGTTATCGGTGTCTGCTGGATCATCATCGTCGTTGTGGTTGCCCTGACCGCAGATCTGTGGGCTAAGCCCTGGCTCGGTTCTCCGACGGCTTCCGACTCGACCACTATGGCCGAGACATCGCTGCTGGCTCCGTGTGCAGAGCATCCGTTTGGCACCGACGCCCTTGGTCGTGACATTCTTGTCCGCGTTATCTACGGTGCGCGCGTTTCGCTGTCCGTCGGAATTATGGCCACCGCGATCTCCACGCTGATTGGTCTGGTCATGGGTGCTCTGGCCGGTTTCTACGGCGGCATCTGGGATACGATCATCATGCGCTGTGCGGACATCTTCCTGGCGTTCCCGTACGTGCTGTTCGTTGTCGCCATGATCGCCGTTATCGGCCGTGGTCTTCAGAACGTCTTTATCGCCATCGGTATTCTCGGCTGGCCTTCGATTGCGCGCGTCTTCCGCTCCGCGATCTTGACCGTCAAGGAAAACGACTATGTTGATGCTGCGCGCGCGATGGGTGCATCTGATGCTCGTATCGTTGTACGTCACATCTTCCCGAACTCCGTCGCCTCCATCGTGGTCTACGCGACCATGAACATTGGTGGCGCCATTCTGACCGAGTCCGCTCTGTCCTTCCTCGGCATGGGCGTTATTCCGCCTACGCCTTCGTGGGGCTCCATGATTCAGGACGGTCAGCAGTATCTTCTGACTGCTCCCTGGATGATGATCATGCCCGGTCTGGCAATTCTCTCGACGGTGCTCGCCTTCACCCTGCTGGGTGACGGTCTGCGCGACGCCCTCGACGTCAAGATGAAGGACGCATAAGGATGAAGAAGAACAAGAACTATGTGGACCTGAAGGACCAGCCTGTTCCCGAGGGCCAGCATCTGCTCGAGGTCGATGACCTTAAGATGTATTTCCACACCGAGGACGGCGTTGTTCGCGCTGTCGACGGTGTCTCCTACACGCTCGATCGCGGCGAGACCCTGGGCGTCGTCGGTGAGTCCGGCTCCGGTAAGTCCGTGACCGCCATGACCATCATGGGTCTTATCTCGATGCCTCCGGGAAAGATCGAGGGCGGCGACGTTCGCTATCGCGGTCGTTCTATCCTCGAGATGACCGAGGAGGAGATGCAGCACATTCGCGGCAACGACATCGCGATGATCTTCCAGGATCCTATGACCTCCTTGAACCCGGTCTATAAGATCGGCAAGCAGGTGGGCGAGGGCCTTCGTCTGCACCGTGGCTACTCCAAGCAGGAGGCGCTCAAGCGCGCTACCGAGCTTTTGGACCTCGTGGGTATCCCCGAGCCCGAGAAGCGCGTCAATGAGTATCCGCACCAGTTCTCCGGCGGTATGCGTCAGCGTGTCATGATCGCTATGGCTCTTGCCTGCGATCCCGATATCCTGATTGCCGACGAGCCCACGACGGCTTTGGACGTTACCATTCAGGCTCAGATTATCGAGCTCATGCAGGAAATGCAGGAGAAGAACGGTAACGCTATCATCATGATTACCCATGACCTGGGCGTCGTTGCCGATATGGCCGATAAGATCATGGTTATGTACGCCGGCCGTCCCGTCGAGTTCGGTACTGCTGAGGAAATCTTCTACGAGAGTCGCCACCCCTACACCTGGGGCCTTATCCGCTCCATCCCGGAGCAGGCCATCGAAGAGAAGAAGCCGCTTACGCCGATTCACGGCAACCCGCCTTCGCTCATGAATCTGCCTGAGGGCTGCGTCTTCTCTCCTCGTTGCCCCTATGCGACGGACAAGTGCCGCAAGCAGCGCCCCGAGCGCGTTGTCACCGAGTCTGGTCATTACTCTGCGTGCCACTACTCCGGTGACCCCGAGTTCCTCAAGAACGCTCCTGAGACGTCCCGTACGCGCAAGGATTCCAAGAAGGGAGGCGAGGCGTAATGGCAGATACCAACGAGCGTACTCCGCTGCTGAAGGTCGAGCACCTCTCTAAGGAGTTCCCCGCTGAGTCCGGCATGTTCGCCAAGCGCTTCTCCAAGCGTGTCGTCTCTGCAGTGAATGACATTTCGTTCGAGATTTATCCGGGCGAGACCTTTGGCCTGGTCGGCGAGTCTGGTTGCGGTAAGTCCACCACGGGCCGTACCATCATGCGCCTGACCAAGCCGACGGCAGGCAAAGTGTTCTTCCAGGGCAAAGACGTTGCCGAGATGAGCAAGCATGAGATCAAGGACATGCGTCGCGAGATGCAGTTTATCTTCCAGGATCCTTATGCTTCGCTGAATCCCCGTATGACCATCGGCGAGATCGTCTCCGAGCCCATGACCATTCACGGCGTGGGCACCAAGGAAGAGCGCATTGAGCGTGTCCGCGAGCTTCTCGACGTTGTCGGACTGAACCCCGAGCACATCAACCGTTATCCTCATGAGTTCTCCGGCGGTCAGCGTCAGCGTGTCGGCATTGCCCGCGCATTTGCGCTGAAGCCAAAGCTGATTATCTGCGACGAGCCGGTTTCCGCTCTGGATGTGTCCATTCAGGCTCAGGTTTTGAACCTGCTTAAGGAACTGCAGGACAAGTTCGGTACCGCGTATCTGTTTATCGCTCACGACCTGTCTGTCGTGCAGCACATCTCCGATCGCGTTGCCGTTATGTATCTGGGTAAGATGGTCGAGGTTTCGGACTGGAAGACGCTCTATAGCGAGCCTCACCATCCGTACACGCAGTCGCTGCTGTCTGCCGTGCCGGTTCCCGATCCTGATATCCAGAAGACCCGCAAGCGCATCATCCTCGCCGGCGATCCGCCGTCGCCGCTGGATCCGCCGACCGGCTGCCGTTTCCACACGCGCTGCCCGATCGCCCAGGGCATCTGCTCCGAGAAGCTTCCCGAGTTTAAGGAAGTTGCCCCGGGCCACTGCTGCGCCTGCCACTTCGCCGAGCCGTTCCCGATCAAGGAATCGCACATCGACCTGTAGTCGGTTTTTTCTCGTC
>CABSBA010000181.1 GCA_902475825.1 uncultured Collinsella sp.
ATTGGCATCTCGACTTTATGTGGGGATTCAATGGCGTGGAGCATATCGAATTGGAGCATGGCTACCAGTTTCATGGCGAGGAGACAACCAAGGGTTCTATCCAACTGACCGGCAAGATTACTGGCGAGAATCATCCTTTTATCAAGGATTTCCTGTTTGTAAAGCAGTTTGAGGAGTTGGATGCCAAGGGCGAATATATCTTCGAGGCAAAGCAGACGGTGCCTGCGCCTGCTCAGTTCCTTGCAGAGTTGTTTCGTGGCAAGAATGCCGAGAACACCCGCAAGTTCTATCCTAACACCACCCAGCTGATTGAGGATATTGCCCAGGCTTATCGCACCTTCTTCCAGGAGATTTATGCAGCTGGTTGCCGCACCATCCAGCTTGATGATTGCACCTGGGGAATGATTGTGGATAGCGATTACTGGAAGGCCAAGGTGGGCAACGGGTTCACCCTAGAGCAGGAAGCCCTGCAATATCTGAAGGTGAACAACCTTGCCATCGAGGGCAAACCGGAGGGGTTGACCATCAACACCCACGTATGCCGTGGCAATTATCATTCCTGCTATGCCACCAAGGGTGCCTATGATGCCGTGGCTCCTTATCTTTTCGCTCATGAAGATGTAGATACCTTCTATCTGGAGTATGACGATGAGCGTTCGGGTAGTTTCGAGCCGTTGAAGTATGTGGCTGATGGTAAGAAGGTGGTTCTGGGTCTGGTAACCTCCAAATCTCCAGTGTTGGAGGATAAGGCTACGGTCATCGCCCGCATCCGAGAAGCAGCCAGATATATCCCCCTCGATCGGCTCAGTCTCAGTCCTCAATGCGGTTTCGCCTCTTGCGAGATTGGTAATAAACTGACCGATGCTGAGCAGTGGGCAAAGATAGATCTGGTGAGAGAGATTTCCGAGGAAGTTTGGGGATAATGATATATTCAAGGAGAAGATGTGTTGTCTGTCATGGCTGCACATCTTCTCTTTTTTTATTTACTTTTTATCAAAAATGTTTGGTGTTTTCATGAATTACTAGTAACTTTGCACCCCGAAAATTAAAAACATCATGAAACTAGAAAACAAGGAAAAATGGAATATATGTCTCAAGAAGGCTACGATGAGCTCGTGGCCGAACTTCAACACATGGTAAACGTAGAGTTGCCTGCCGTTCGTGATGCGATTGCTGAGGCTCGCGACAAGGGTGACCTCAGTGAGAATTTTGAGTATCATGCAGCCAAGCGTGAGCAGGGCAAACTGCTTCGAGCTCACGGGACCCATGGATATCGATTAGTTGTGTTCTGCGTTAGATAGGCGTCCAGTTTAATTCGCTCGATAGTGCGAACCTAGGCTTTCGGTTCGTTTGCGCATGGCTTTGACCATCTCCGCAGCCAGCTGAATCTGCGACTGCAGGCGGGCGAGGGCAGCGATTTCGCTGTCATTGGCGTGCGGCTTATGCAGCGACGTCGCCTCGTCTTGTAGGCTTTCAAGCTCTTGAAACGCCTCGGATAGGCCTGGTTCGGTCCTGTTGATCATGCAGTAGGTGCTCATTGTGTGTTTGAGGCTGCGGGTCAGGTGCTCGGCGTCTGTTGTGGCAATGCCATACTGGGGCAGTGCAGTGTGCATCGGTGCGGCTGCCTCGGGAGCGTCCAGTGCTGCTCGAGCCGCCGATGCGCCCGCAATGCGCCCGAATACGATGCCATTGGCGCTCGACAGCCCTCCGATGCGGTCGGCGCCGTGCATGCCGCCTGTTGCCTCGCCACAGGCGTAGAGGCCCTCAACGCCCGTGTACGCGGTCCTGTCGATCTTGATGCCGCCGTTGGCCGCGTGGGCATACATCGCCACACGCATCTCGTCGCTCGGAGCGATACCATGCTCGTCTTGTAGCCAAGTGGCAAATGTCTGCACGAACTCGGGGACATTCTCTCGCGGGAAGTCGTAGTGGAGCGCTAGGCCTTCGGCACCTGCTTGATCGATGGCAAGATCGATGGCGCGAGAAGCCAAGCGCGAAGTGAAGGGGCCATATCCTGAGCGTTGCTCAAGCAGATCGTCTAACTTTTCGTTGGCAATGTCGACCGGTTGGTCAAACGTGACGTAGCGCCAGGTCTTTTCGTTAAAGACCAGGTTGCGCTTAGGTTCAATGAAACCGGGCATCATCTGCATGAACTCTATATTAGTAAGCGATGCACCGTGCGCCAGCGCGATGGCCTGCGAGGAGCTGAGTACATCGGCCGAAGTGAGGCTGCGTTCGAATAGACCGCCAGTGCCGCCGGCTGCGATGACGGTGGCCTTTGTTGTAAAGGTCACGATGCGCTCGTCTGTTTGGTTGTAGAGCACGGCGCCGGCAATCTTTCCGTTCGTATTCTCAACAAGATCGATAAGCTCGTGTCGGGGGAGCAGACGAATGCCAAGAGACTTGATCTGGGCCGCACACGCGTCTTCAAGAGGCTTGCGGGTCAGGCCGCGCCAATTGCGTGTCTTATGGTCAAAGCAGGGGATAAATTGCTTTTGTTGGGCGCTCTCGGCGCTTTGCGGACGCTGGAGCTCAACACCCAGATCTTGCTCGAGCCATTGGATGGCCTGGGGGATACCGTGGACAAACGTCTGGACGAGCGTAGGGTCGGCAACGCCGCCGCCGACGGCCTGGATGGTGTCGATAAGGTTCTGTTCGTCGTCTTCGTCGACGGGCCCAATAAGCCCGAGGCCCCAGGTGCCCGGGAAGAAGCTCGATCCGCTCATGGTCTTGCCGGCGCTTGCGATGGCAACGGTCGCGCCCGCGCGTGCTGCTTCTATGGCGGCGCAAAGGCCAGCGATGCCCGATCCGATTACCAGTACATCAGTTGATTCCATGGGATTCCTTTCTCGTTCGCGCATTGTCGCACGGGAGATTGGCAAAGGTATCGCAAAGATTGGATAAATCGGTAAAGGGCAAATATGGCGTGTGGACGTTAGGGCCGCTTGGCGGCTCCTTCCCATCACGCCTTACGTTCCATCAGAACTGATATATCGGCTCTTGAACGCTTTGCGGCGACAAAAAAGAGCCGCTACCCGGGTAGGTAGCGGCTCTAAAGCTCAACTATATGAGCATCGCGCGGGCGCGATTAGGCCTTGAGGGCCTCCTCGACGGCGACAGCGCAGGCGACGGTGGCACCGACCATGGGGTTGTTGCCCATGCCGATGAGACCCATCATGTCGACGTGCGCAGGCACAGAGGAAGAACCGGCGAACTGGGCGTCGGAGTGCATACGGCCCATGGTGTCGGTCATGCCGTAAGAGGCAGGGCCGGCGCCCATGTTGTCCGGGTGCAGGGTACGGCCAGTGCCGCCACCAGAAGCGACGGAGAAGTACTTCTTGCCAGCCTCGAGGCGCTCCTTCTTGTAGGTGCCAGCGACGGGGTGCTGGAAGCGCGTCGGGTTGGTGGAGTTGCCGGTGATCGAGATGTCGACGTTCTCGTGCCACATGATGGCAACGCCCTCGCGGACGTCGTCGGCGCCGTAGCAGTTGACGGCGGCGCGGGGACCATCGGAGTAGGGGATGGTCTCGACGACCTTGAGCTCGCCCGTGAAGTAGTCGAACTGGGTCTTCACGTAGGTGAAGCCGTTGATGCGGGCGATGATCTGAGCGGCGTCCTTGCCCAGACCGTTGAGGATAACGCGCAGCGGCTTCTTACGAGCCTTGTTGGCGTTCAGAGCCAGACCGATAGCGCCCTCAGCGGCAGCGAAGGACTCATGGCCAGCCAGGAAGGCGAAGCACTCGGTGTCGTCGGAGAGCAGCATGGCGCCCAGGTTACCGTGGCCCAGACCGACCTTGCGGTCCTCGGCGACGGAGCCGGGAACGGTGAAGG
>CABSBA010000182.1 GCA_902475825.1 uncultured Collinsella sp.
CTGCCGCAGTTTCGTACTCCGTTTGGCGCTGTGACCACTGGAACTTCCGTTTCGCTATCGGTGATTTTGGAGGATGCCGACCCCAACCTGGCAACGCTTACGCTGCGTACCTGGGTCGATGAAATCGGTGAGTCTCTGTATCCCATGACGCACGAGGGCGACGGCATATTTACCGTAGAGCTTGAGTGCACCGAGCCCTGTCTTATTTGGTACAGCTTTATCTGCAACATCGAGGGCCAGCCCGAGGTGCGCCTGGGTGCACCGCAGGGACGCACCGGTGGCGAGGGTGTGACTTACGACTACGCCGAGGTTCCGTCCTTCCAGATTACCGTTTACAAGCACCGCGAAGTGCGTCCCGAGTGGTACGAGCGCGGCATGGTCTACCAGATCTTCCCCGATCGCTATGCCCGCGACGAAAACTGGCGCGAACGCACGCTTGCCGAAGTTGAAAAACCGCGCAAAGGAATCCAGCGCCGCATGGTCGAGGACTGGAACGAACCGCCCGAGTACGAGCGTGCCGAAGACGGCTCCATCAAGACCTGGGATTTTTACGGCGGCTCGCTCAAGGGTATCCAAAATGACCTGCCCCGGATTGCCGAGCTAGGCTTTACGGCCATCTACCTCAACCCCATCTTTGAGGCTGCGAGCAACCACCGCTACGACACGGCCGATTACACCAAGATCGACCCGATTCTGGGCACCGAGCAGGACTTTACGGAGCTGTGCAAGGTGGCCGAGAAGCTCGGCATTTCTATCATCCTGGACGGCGTCTTCAACCACACGGGCGACGATTCGATCTACTTTAACCGCTACGGCAACTATCCCGGCGTCGGTGCATGGCAGAGCGAGGACTCGCCGTGGCGCGATGCGTTTTACTTCCATGAAGACGGTTCGTATGACTGCTGGTGGGGCGTGGGCAACATGCCCGCCATCAACGAGAGCTCCGAACTGGTGCGCGAGCGGCTCCTGGGCAAGGACGGCGTGATCCGCAAATGGCTGCGCGCCGGTGCCCATGGTTGGCGCCTGGACGTGGCCGATGAGCTTTCCGACGACTTCCTGGCCGAGATCAAAAAAGCCGTGCTCGCCGAGAAACCCGATGCGCTGCTGCTCGGCGAAGTCTGGGAGGACGCCTCCAACAAGATCAGCTACGGCCATCTGCGCCGCTACCTGCAGGGCTCCGAGCTCGACTCTGCCATGGACTACCCCTTCCGCGACATGGTCATCGGCTTTTTAATGGGTTACAAGAACGCCTACCAGGCAGCCGAGGATATCGAGACCCTGCGCGAGAACTACCCGCGCGAGGCACTGGCCTGCGCACTCAATCTGCTTTCGAGCCACGACCGTCCGCGCATCATCTCGGTGCTCGGCGGCGGTCCCGACGAGTCGCAGCTGCCCGAAAGCGAGCGCAGCAAGTGGCGCCTGGACGAGAACTCGATGGGCCTGGCCAAGAGCCGTTTTTGGTTGGCAACGCTCATGCAGATGACCTTCCCGGGCGTGCCCTCGATCTATTATGGCGACGAGTACGGCCTGGAGGGCCTCACCGATCCGGGCAACCGCCGTACCCTGCCGACCAAGGACCAACTCCACGACTTCGATACGCTGGCTATTGTTAAGAACGCGTCTGCCGTCCGCCGCGCGTTGCCGTTTATGGTCGACGGCGAGATCAAGGCCTTCGCGCTCAACGACGACGTATTGGCCTACACCCGCACGGGCAAAGACGGCGAGGCTGCGACGGTTATCATCAACCGCAGCCTACGCAATTCGCACTGCGTGACGATCCCGGCGCTCGGCGAATGTGCGAGCGATGTGATCAGCGGCCATGAGTGCGAAATCCACAACGGCACCGTTACGCTCGACCTGTACCCGTTGGGCTCTTCGATCATCTATCACCATGCCGACAAGCGCCTGCAGGAGCCGCTCGATCATGGCGCGGGGGTCGTGTGCCACATCACCTCGGTGCCGACCGACGACGGCAAACCCGGCACAATCGGTGCACCCACACGTCGCTTTATCGACCATCTGGCCGCCATGGGCATGCGCTACTGGCAGGTCCTGCCCGTCAATCCAACGGACTTCTTCCGCTCCCCCTACGCCGGCCCCTCGGCCTTTGCAGGCAATATCGACCTGCTGCCCGAGAGCCACGAGGAGCTGGCTGCCGACTTCGTCACCTGGAAGGCCCGCGGCGGCGAGGATGCCGACCCGCTGTACACGGCGTTTAAACATCGCAACGCCGACTGGCTCGAGAAGTACTGCGTCTACATGGCGGTAAAGAAGCACTTTAAGGGACTGTCGCGCCACGATTGGCCGGCGGATGTCGCGCGCTACAACGAGCACCTGATCGATGACAAGCGCTTCCACGACGAGGCCGAACTGCAGGCGTACATGCAGTATCGCTTTGACCTTGCCTGGTGCGAGCTCATGAACTATGCACACAAGAAGGGCATCGAGGTCATCGGCGATATCCCGATGTATGTCTCGGACGATTCGGCCGATGCTTGGAGCGAACCCGAAAACTTCTGGCTATCCGACACCGGTAAGGCAATTGAGATTTCTGGCGCGCCGCCCGACAACTTTGCGCCCGAGGGCCAGGTGTGGGGAAACCCCACTTTCCGCTGGGATCACATGAAACAGAACGGCTATAGCTGGTGGATGGATCGCCTGCGTCGTGCGTTCGCGCTCTACGACCGTGTGCGCCTGGACCACTTCCTGGGCTTCCACAGCTACTTTAGCATCCCTGCCGGCAAGGCCTGTGCCGACGGCCGCTGGCTGGCTGGCCCAGGCAAGGACCTGTTCCAGACGGCCTACGACGAACTGGGTCCGCTCAACTTTATTGCCGAGGATCTGGGCTATCTGACGCCTGGCGTTCGTGCGATGGCTTCGACCTGCGGCTTCCCCGGCATGGACGTAATGGAGTTTAGCGACTACGACGTTCGCTGCGGAATTCATCCCACACCGGGCAAGATCCTGTACACCTCAACGCACGACACCTCGACGCTTGCCGGCTGGTGCACGCGCTCCTTTGCGGGCGGCGACGAGCCGAGCGGCATTGCATTGGCAGGCGAGCTCATGGGCAATGCCCTGGCAAGCGATGCTCCGCTCGTGATGATGCCTCTGCAGGACATACTGGGGCTGGGCGACGATGCACGAATGAACGTGCCGGGCGTGGCCACGGGCAACTGGACATGGCAGGCTGAGGAGGCCGACGTTGCGGCAGCCGAGGAGAAAACTGCGAAGCTCCTGCGCAGCACCCATAGATTCTGGGGCGAAGCGTGATAAAACCCCCGATATGGGGTACAGTTACAGCTGTTTGAATTTTTGCGGGCAGAGCGATCTGCCCGCTTTGTGCTGAAAAGGAAGTATTATGGCGCGCTACGATTATAAGTGCTCGAGCTGCGGCAACGTGTTTGAGGTTGAGCATCCCATGTCCGAAACCCCCGAGGTCGTGTGCCCGAGCTGCGGCGCTCCGGCGGCCAAGACGTTCTCGGCCAGCGGCATCAAGTTTGAGGGCAGCGGCTTCTACAACACCGACCAGCGCAGCGGCGGCTCCAGCACCAACGCCACCAGCGGCTGTTGTTCCAACTGCCCGCATAGCCACTAGTGACAAGCGGATCGCCAACCACCATCCCAATATGAGTTGCGGTGAAATAGTTCCTGAATCAGCCCATCCAACGGCCAAACGGGAACTATTTCACCGCAACTTCTCTATAGATCGGATTTCGGGCTGATGCTAAGTTTGTAACATTTCAAAACTCTGCCGGATTACGGGGCTGAATTGACAACCTCTAT
>CABSBA010000183.1 GCA_902475825.1 uncultured Collinsella sp.
ACTTGTTTGCTTCAATGAGCTTTTCAAGCCTCAAAACGCGATGGTACAGGGCAGACTTCGACAAGGGAGGGTCAGCCATCTCGCCCAGATCGCGCAGCGACAGATCGGGATAGCGCTCGCGCAGGTCGCAAAAGACTGCCAAGGCGTCCGGAAGCGTGTCGCGCAAACCCCGCTGTTCGAGCTCATCGATCAACGCAAGCTGATGCTGGGCGGCACCCGCACTTCTGGTCTGATTGGCCAGTTCGGCATTCACGCGACGGTTTACGTCGTTCTTAACCAATTTGACCGCGCGCGCTTCCTCGATCTCGGCAACGCTGCGCTTGGCGCCAATCAGCTTTAGGAGCTGCTCGATCTCCTCGGCGCTCTTAATGTAGACAGCAAAGGATCCGCGCCGCGCGTTAACGCGCGCATGGACCCCAATCTGCTCCAATAGATCGCAAAGTCCCCGGGCATACTGCTCGCCCTGCACCGCGATCTCCAAATGAAAGTCGCCGCGGGGATCGGCCACGAAACCGCCGGCGATGAGCGCGCCGCGGATGTAGGCAAGCCTGCAGCAGGGACGGGCAACGATGTGCCGGGGAACACCAGCGACGAGCCCTCCCCTGCGGTCGAGAATGCCCAGCAGCACCAGAGCCTTGTCCAGGTCGGGCTGATCGGGCAGGGTAATGAGATAGTTACGGACCTTATGCAAGACCGATTTACGAACGGTGAATTCCGTTTTGAGCTTAAGGATGCGATGCGTCAGTGTGATCATCGTGCGCGCGACGGCACCCGTCTCGGTCGCGACCGTCAAACGATACCGCCCGGAGCCGGCCAGCGAAAGTGTACCGCTCACACGCGTCAGGGCGGCAAGCGTCGACAAATCGCAGTATTCACATTCGGGTTCGCAGCGCGCGAGCTCGTCACGCACCTCGGCGGTAAACGACATGCAGGCCTATGCTTTCGTGTTGGCGCGCGACAGGTCGCGATGGGAAATGCTCACGTGATATTGGGCGCCTTCCAAATAACGTGCCGTGGCCTCGGCGATGGCAACGCTGCGGTGTTGACCGCCCGTACAGCCGATGGCGATAGAAAGCTGCGGCTTGCCCTCCGCGATATAGCCCGGCATCACCGTATCGAGCAGCTGCGTCCAGGCCTTCCAGAACTCCTGGGTCTTGGGATGGTCCAAAACAAAATCGGAGACCTTTTTATCGAGACCGGTCATGGTGCGCATCTCGGGATCGTAGAACGGATTGGGCAGGAAGCGGACGTCGATCATAATGTCCGCCTCGACGGGCATGCCGTGCTTAAAGCCAAACGAGAACACGTGAACGTCCATGAGCTGCTGGTCGGACAGCTCGGAGAACGCCATGCGCAATTTATTGCGCAGAGCAGAAGTGCGCAAGCGGCTCGTATCGATAATCATGTCAGCTCGGTCGCGAACGCCCTGCAGCTGCAGGCGCTCGCGCTGAATCGCATCGGCCGTAGTCTCCCCCGGCTTGGCAATGGGATGGCGGCGGCGGTTTTCGCTATAACGACGGATCAGCACCTCGTCAGAGGCCTCGAGAAACACGATGTCACAGCTCATCTCGCGCTCCTCGAGCGCGGCAACGGCATCGAGCAGCTCATCGAACAAGCCCTGGCTGCGCAGGTCGCAGGTGACGGCAAGATGCCTGCCCACGCCCGTATTGATGCCGACGAGTTCGGCAAGCTGGGCGATCAGACGCGGAGGCAAGTTGTCGATGCAAAAATAGCCCATGTCCTCGAACACATGCATGGCCTGCGTTCGGCCCGATCCGGACATTCCGGTGATGATGACGATATCGGGGATGCGCTCCGAGCGCTCCGCCGCATCCATGGCATCTCCCTTTTGCATGTGTGCCTCCTAAAACAAGCGCGGGACCCGGCCAGCGGATCCCGCGCGATCAATTGCCTTTATTGAGTATACCGCCCCAAGCGGATACGAGGCCTGTCTTACGCCTCAAGCGCAGCCTTGAACCAACTTGTAATACTCGTGGGGTGCGTGATGGCGGTGCCGACGACAACGGCCCAGGCGCCCGCATCAATCGCGGCACGGGCCTCCTCGGGCGTGTGCACGCGGCCCTCGCAGATGATGGGAAGACCGGGGAATTCCTCGGTCGCCTGACGCAGAAGCGGCAGATCGGGGCCATCGGCCATGGTGCAGTCGATAGCGGCAACACCATGAGAAAGCGTGGTGGACACCAGGTCGAAGCCCATGTCGACAGCACGACGAATATCCTCGATGGTGGCACAGTCGGCCATCAGGAGCACGCCCTCCTCGTGCAGCGGACGGAAGGTGTCCTCGACGGTCTTGCCATCGGGACGCGGGCGATCGGTGGCGTCAATCGCCACGATATCGGCACCCGCAGCAACGCAGGCGCGAGCGTGACGCAGCGTCGGCGTGATGTAGACGCCCTCGTGACCATCCTTCCACAAGCCGATGACGGGGACCTCGCAGCGGCCCTTAATGGCGGCGATGTCGGCAAGACCCTGGCAGCGAATGGCGGCGGCGCCGCCGAGCTCGCAAGCGCGAGACATTTGAGCCATGGTCTCGGGCGTGCGAAGCGGCTCGCCCATATACGCCTGAACGCTCACGACGAGCTTGCCCTTCAGGGATTGAATCAAAGGATCGACGGTCATGTTCGACTCAACCTTTCTAAAAACAGCCTTCTGAGACACCGCACCTTGACGTTCAAACCGTCGCTCACGTACCGAAGTACGCTTCGCTCCTCTTTCACGTCAATCTGCGGCACCTCAGAAGGCGCACTTGGTAGTTATGTTTACTTCAACGATGCAAGAAGGTGTTCGGCGGCACCGATGAGCGGAGCATCACCCTCCAGAGAACCGATAAGGATCGGCGTGTCCTGAAGCGGATCGAGCGCCTGGCTGGCATAGCCCTCGTGCACCGAGTCCTTCCACGTCTGCGAACGCCAATCGGGACCTTGGTGAATCACGCCGCCCGAAAGCACGATGACCTCAGGGTCCAGAATGTTAGCGAGCGAGCCCAAGCTGGCACCCAGCGCAAAGCCGGCGTCATGGATGACCTCGGTCGCCTTTGCGTCGCCCGCACGGCACAGGTCGTTCACGTCGCGACCGACCGAAGGACGGCTGGGGTCGACGCGACCGAAGCGCTCATCGTACATACGACCAATGGAAGTGCCCGAAGCAACCGACTCTAGATGGCCAGAACGGCCGCAGGCGCAGGGAATGCCGGCGGCAGCCGAGCACTCGATGTGGCCCATATGACCGGCAGCGCCATGGAAGCCCTGCATCACGCGGCCGTTCTCGACATATGCGCCGCCGATGCCCGTGCCGATGCCCAGGCACAAGACGGAGAACTTGCCCTTGCCGACGCCCCAGTGGGCCTCGCCCAGAGCATGAGCCTGCACGTCGCCCACAACGGCAACGGGAAGACCAAGGTCCTCGCGCAGACGCGGCCCCAACTGAACGCCGGACCAGCCGGGCATAATCTCGTTGGCATACGCGATGGCGCCCGTCTTGGGATCGACGACGCCTGCGGCACCGATACCGACACCAAGGACCTCGACATCGGGATTCGCCTCAAGAGCGGCCTTGATGGACGCCTCGATACGTTGGAAGACGGCCTCGCCGCCCTCCTGGGCCTCGGTAGGAACCTCGGCCTCAAAAACGGGATGGGGCACGCTGCCGTCAGCCGGGTACTCCATAATGGCGGTCGCGATCTTAGTTCCGCCGATATCGACAGAGCAGACGTACTTGTTCTCCATGTCGTTCTCCTTAGGAGATAAAAACAACTAC
>CABSBA010000184.1 GCA_902475825.1 uncultured Collinsella sp.
CCATCATTCGGCGTATATGCAGCCAACAAAACCACCGTGGTGCTGGAACTCGATGACCGTGCGATGAACCCGCTCATCGACAAGTTCGGGCTCGACGCCGTTGTGTTTGAGAACCAGGATGGGCGCCTGTTAGCAACTGTCAAAGCCCCGCTGTCGCCGCAGTTCTTTGGCTGGCTGCTGCAACTCAGCACGTTCATTAAGATCGTTCAGCCCCAAAGCGCCATCGATACGTATCTTAAATATCTCGACGACACTCGGGCACTTTACCAGGAAGACAGGTAATATTTCATGGATATGACCCCCAAATTCGATGAATCGTTTAAACGCCTGAACCCCGAACAGCGCGAGGCCGTCGAATGCCTAGATGGTCCGCTGCTCGTCATTGCCGGTCCCGGCACCGGCAAGACGCAGCTACTGAGCCTGCGCGCGGCGAACATCCTGGCCAACCGCGATGCCGCCCCGCGCAACATCCTCTGCCTCACCTATACCGAGGCGGGCGCGGAAGCCATGCGCAAACGCCTGATTGAGCTCATTGGGCGCGACGCCTACGGCATCGAAGTCAGCACGTTCCACGGATTTGCAAGCAGCATCAGGTCGCGCTATCCCGAGTTTTTCACACGCCCTGCGACCGACACGCTTGTTACCAGCCTGCACCAGCAAGAGATTTTTGATCGGTTGCTCAAATCGCTGCCCTTTGGTTCTCCGTTAGGCGGAGGGTCACCTGATATGCCCGCGCAAAACATCGGCAAGATGATTGGCTTTGTCTCCAAGATCAAACGCAGTGGCCTGGGCTACGACACGCTGGGCGCCATCGCGCAGCAGAATATCGACGCCGCTGCCTGGCTCACCGAGCATTCCGAGCTGCTTGCGCTCGCCTGCGAAAGGGCAAGCGCTGCGTTGGCAGAACGCTTTGAGGAGGAGGTCGAGCGTGCCTGCGGCATGGCGCCCACATCGCTCACCCACCCGATCGAGTGCCCCGCCGGCACGTACGTGCCGTACATTCTTGAGTTGCGCGACACCGTTCGCCGCACCGAACTTATTGACGAAAAGGGAAAGTCGTCGGGATACACCAAGGTGCGCGATGCCTTCTTTGGAGGCAGCAACTCTCAGGGACGCACCTTTAAGATTGCGGAGCAGAGCGAGCGACTTAAGACCGCTTGCGACGTCGCGCGTAGCTACCAGAGCGAGCTTGACCAGCACCATCTCTACGATTACGACGATATGATCGGCGACTTTGTTAACGCCGTCGAACACAACGATGCGCTACGTCAAGTGCTCCAGGACACCTATACCTATATCCAGGTTGACGAGTTTCAGGACACCAATGGCGCCCAGATGCGCATCATCGAGCTGCTCTGCGACGGCGTTGATGCGCCCAATATCATGGCCGTCGGCGATGACGATCAGGCCATCATGCGTTTTCAGGGCGCCACGATCGAATGTGCCAACCAGTTTGCGGCCGAGTTTTCGCCCCGGAGCATCGTGCTCAAGACCAACTATCGCTCCACGCCCGCCATCGTTGAGCTTGGTCAAGCTATCGCACGCCAAATTGAATATCGCCTCGACGCCAGCTCGAATAAGTCAATCGAAGCCTCCAAGCCTCAGGGTGATCAGGTCGACTTTAGCGAGAACGTCTACGCCGGCAAAGCTGAAGAATACGCCGCTGTCGCTGCGAGTATTAGGCAGCGGCTTGATGATCACTATCTCAATGAATGCGAAGATCCCAATGAAGGAATTGCAGTCATCTCTGCCAAGCACGCCGCCTTGCGCTCGCTGATTCCCTTCCTCGTTAAGGAGAAGGTGCCCTTTTCGTATCGCGAGCGGCAGAATCTCTTTGCTTCCGAGCGTATGCAGACGATGCTGGCACTGTTGCGCTGCGTTACCGCGCTTGCTCGCGGGCAGAAGGAGCTCGCCTGCAGCTATCTCCCCCAAATCATTTGCGCCGCCGAGCTGGGCGGCGATCATCCATCGTCCGTGACGTTTGCGCTCAGCGCCAAGCGCGAGCATCGCGGCGACTGGATGGACGCCATGCGCGAGAGTAATAACGCCCGCGTCAAAAAGCTGCACGACGATCTTATGCAGTGGGCGGCCGAGGCCGGCGCCTCCCCGGTCAGATCGTTGCTCTTTAAGATTGCCAAACGCAGCCTTGACTATTATCAGGATCATAAGAAACAGGATCCGCTGGGCGCCGCCGAATTCAATGCCGGCATCCGCGCCCTACTCACCTTTGCTGAGGGTGAAATGGGCGACGCGCGCCGCATGGGACGCACGCTTCGCCTGCCCGATATTGTCGACAAACTCGACGCCGCGCAAAAGTTTGGCGTGAGCATCGACGCATCGATCGATCTTGGCACACCGGGAGCCGTTCGCCTTACTAGCGCTCACAGCTCGAAAGGTCTGCAGTTCGATTGCGTCTACCTGCTCGACGCCGACGACTCCACCTGGCACAAAGGTGCTGGCGGCATGAGTCTGTACCCGTCCAACCTGCTTATTCGCGACGAAAAGGATGACGACGATGCGCGCCGTCTGCTGTTTGTAGCCATCACACGCGCCAAGCGACACCTCGAGCTCTACCGCGCCGGCGGATCGGCGCTGCAGGAGCTCACGGGGCTTATCGACTCTTGCGAGGTTTCTGCCAAAGCGGACCAGCTCAGTGCCGCCATCGAAACCGAATGGCGCGACAACTACGTGTTTGATACGCCCGAGCTCCGTGCGCTTTTGGAACCTCACACCGACGTAAAACACCTCTCTGCCACGGCACTCAACAACTTTGTGACCTACGAGCCTGGGTGTGCAAATAGCCAGCACTTCCCTGAGAAGCAGATTGTGCGCCTGCCCACTGCGCCCACGATCCAAACCGAATTCGGCACTATCGTTCACGCGATGTTCGAAGAAATCGTTAATCGGATGGCAAACGATGGCGCGGCGGCAATTGAGACAATTGAGGCCGAGTATCGCCAGCAGATTTCGTGGCTCGATTTTGCCCCCGAGGACGTCCATCGCTATTCGGACCGCTTCGAACGCATTTGTAATGCATTCGTCCCTTGGCTTGTCGAGCACGTACGTGGCTACCGTTGCATCGCGGAAGCGAACATGCAGTGTCTAACTGCCGGTGGAACTCCACTCTTTGGTTTTCTTGACCTGCTCCTCGTTGACGATGCAGCTAAGACGGTGCAGATCGTCGACTACAAGACTGGCTTTGGCAAAGAAATCCCTGCAGGCTACCATCGTCAGCTCAAGTTTTACAAACTGCTGGTCGAAGCGTCACCCGAGTTTTATGGCTACACCGTCACCTCCATGGGCGACTACTATGTAGAACCCGACAAGACGACGGGCGAGCTCCGCCCGCCGTTCGCGACAACCGCCAACGCCGTTGACATTGCCGAACTCGAGCAGCTCATCGATGCCACATGGGCTCGCATTGAACACGGTGCTTGGGATACCAGCGCTTTTGAGCAGAGCGATGCCTATGAGCTTGCCATCGAGGAGCAGAAGGGCTGCCGCAAAAAAGCCGATAAAACCGAGGTCATGCAGCGCGCCTACGAGCACTGGCTAATTGAGAACTCTAGAATGTGACAAAGGCGCTGTCCCTTTGCCACATTCCGCCTGGCTTTTGGAGCGGCATTGCTGATTGTTCAAAATGTCATTCGTGGGTAGAATAGTGTCGACGGCAGCCCAAGTTGTAGTTAGCTGGGCAACGCCGTTGTTTGCATTAGGGGGTCAACGCCTTAGCGGCGGCGACCCCTTCTGTTGCGCTTCGAAC
>CABSBA010000185.1 GCA_902475825.1 uncultured Collinsella sp.
CCACGGAACAGCAAAACGACGACGAGCAAGGTAACGCCGGAATATCCGACGATGAGGCCTACGCAAAGCTCAAGGCCAAGCGCGCGGAGCGGCGCCGCAAAAAGCTCGTCCGCCGCGGCATCGCTGCCAGCATCGTGGGCGGCATGATCCTAATAGCCATTATTGTGAGCGTTGTCCTCAATTCGCAGCCGCAATCTGCAGGTGAACCTGTTACCGACATGGTCATGGAAGGCACCTTTACCACGTCTGTCGAGGCAAAAGGACAGCTCAAGCCAATTTCTGCCTCAGTGGTCTCCCCTTCTGTTGACGGCACGGTAGCATCGATCAACGTGCAAGCCGGTCAGAGCGCCAACGAGGGCGACGTGCTCATGACCATTAAAAACGATGAGCTCGATAACGCCGTTGCCGAGGCGCAGCGCGCGGTCGCGGCCGCCCAGGAAGACCTGAAAAACGCGCAGGCGGCGCTCGCCGCCGCACAGGCGGCACCGACATCGGAAGCCGATGGAGCGACCGCCTCGACGGATGCAACCGCCAACGCCAACGCCAGCGCCGTCACGAGCGCCCAGCGCAATCTCGCCACGGCCCAGGCGACCCTGGACCAGGCAAACGCCAAGGCGGCCGAACGCACCGTAAAGGCCCCCAGCTCGGGTAGCATCGTCGAGCTCAACGCCAAAGTGGGCGCTACGGTGACCGGAGGCATGGTCATGGGCGAAGGCGACACAAGCGGCGGCAAGCAGTGCATGCAGATCGCCGACCTCTCCAAGATGAAGGTGACGGTTCAGGTGGGCGAAAAGGACATCGCCAAGATCGCCGTGGGCCAGAGCGCCAACGTTACCTATCCCGCGTTTCCCGATATCGTAAGCCAGGGCACCGTCACGGCTATCGCGTCGGTGGCAAACTCCGACGCCGTCAACGGTGGCGGCGGCAGCGTGACCTTTAACGTCGACATCCTCATCGAAGCACCCGACAGCCGCCTTAAGCCCGGTATGACCGCCGAGGTCTCGGTGGTGACCGAGCAGCTTGACGACGTAGTCATGGTGCCCACCATGGCGCTCATGACCGAGGATGGCGAGCACTATTACGTCAATCTGGCCACCGATGACGAAGGCAAGGAAACGCGCCGCGTGAAGGTAACTGTCGTGACGCAAAACGACAACGAAGCTGTGGTCGGCAAGACGCAGGTCAAGCGCGACGACCAGGGCAACGAAATCAACCCCGACGTGCCGGTTACCAAGCTGCGCGATGGCGACACCATCGTAATGGATACTGGCGCGGGCATGACGGCAGACGGCGGCGACGGCATGGCTGCCGACGAGGGCATGTAATGCGTCCCGTCATCGACATCCGCAACGTGCACCGCATCTTTGAGAGCGAAGCCGGTTGCGCCCACATCCTGCACAACGTGAGCCTGGCGGTAGACCCCGGTGAGTTCGTCGCCATCACCGGTCCCTCGGGCTCGGGCAAGTCGACGTTGCTGCGCACCATCGCAGGTCTTGAGCAACCGACGGCGGGCGACTATTACCTGCAGGGGCTCAATGTCGCCGAACTGGACGATGATGAGCTCACCGAGGTGCGCGCGCTGAGCATTGGCTTTGTCTTTCAGAGTTTCAACCTACTGCCGCGCCTGTCGGTTATCGAAAACGTCATGCTGCCGCTGTCGTACACCAACGTGCCGCGGGCTCAGCGTGAGATGCGCGCCGTCCATGCGCTGCAAGCCGTCACGCTGCCGGTCGACCACTGGGACCACCGCATCTCCGAGCTCTCGGGCGGACAGATGCAGAGGGTTGCCATCGCGCGCGCCCTCGTCAACGACCCGCCCATCATCCTGGCGGACGAGCCGACGGGAAACCTGGACTCAGCCACCGGAGCACTCGTGATGGAGACCTTCCACAAACTCCAGGAACGCGGCAAGACCATCGTGCTTATCACGCACGACCCGGGCATTGCCGCCGAGGCCGACCGTGCCGTGACCATCCGCGACGGGCGAATCCATGACGGCGCATATATCGCACATGCGCCGAATACGCTACGCGGCGCCATCAGCAACCTACCCGTGATTTACGCACCTTCTACACCGCCGAAAGGAGTGAAGGCATGAGCACGCGCGACCTTATCCAAGAAGCCCTTCACTCCCTCGAGGCCAATAAAGGACGCAGCCTACTCACCATCCTGGGCATCGTCATTGGCATCGCCTCCGTCATTGCCATGACCTCGCTTATCGGAGGTATCCAAAACAGCCTGGTCAACAGCCTGGGCCTCAACGCCGCGCGTATGGTGCAGATTTATTCGTCGCAAGAGCTCACCGAGTCGGACGTTGAGAGGCTTCGCAAAATGGTGCCGCAGATCGAGCAGATCGGCATCGTGGACAGCGCCTATACCGAGTACAAGGCCGGTGACAAAAGCTATACCGTCATGGCACAGGGCGTCGATAGCGACATGCTCGATGCCGTGGGCGCCAGCAAGATCGTTGCCGGTCGCACCTATAACGACATCGAGTCCAAATCCGGCGCTCGCGTGGCGCTCATCGGCCGAGGGGGCGCCGAGCAGCTTTACGGCAACGAACAGGACGCGATTGGCAAGACTATCAAGGTTTCGAGCGGAGACGTGCAGATCATTGGCGTCATCGACGGCGGCAACGACTCCATGGGCTCGCTGAGCCTGTACATGCCACGAGCAGCGATTGCCGAGCTTTTCGGCGATGACAATCCGTCGTTTCCCAGCGTGACGGCACTCGCCGCCGAGGGCACCGATATGGATGAGCTCTGCAAGACGATCGAATCCAAGGTACGCAGCATGAAGGGTATCTCGGAGGACGACGAGTATGAAAGCGTGTCGGCAAGCTCCATGAAGAGCGCTATCGATGCCCTCAACTCCTTTATGGGCGCCTTCTCGCTCATCATGGGCGCCGTTGCTGGCATCTCGCTTTTAGTCGGCGGTATCGGCATTATGAACATGATGCTCACCAACGTGACCGAGCGCATCCGCGAAATCGGTATCCGCCGCGCTCTGGGCGCAAGCCGACGCGATATCACGGCCCAGTTTTTGGCCGAATCCTCGGCGCTATGCATCACTGGCGGCATTTTAGGTGTCGTAATTGGCTATCTGCTGGCCTGGGGGCTCACGTTCTTTGCAGCGAGCTCGGGCATTATGAACGAGTTTGGGGCCACTGGGACGATTACGCCGAGCTTCTCCATTACGACCGTGCTGATCGCGTTTGCCGTCTCAGTCGGCATCGGCGTGATCTTTGGCTTCTACCCCGCCCGCCGCGCCGCAAAGCTCGATCCAGTCGAGTGCCTGCGCTACCAATAAGCCAATACCAGATAAGTTGCGGTGAAATAGAGACTGTTCATGCTGTTAAAAGGCCATATCTGACCCTATTTCACCGCAACTTAGAGAGCGTCCGGTATAACGCTTCACCCCAAATCAAATTGATTCGTTGAATAGACACATTACAAATCTTTAAACTTCATTTAATCAACAAGTGGGTATTATCACACACAAAGCACACGTGAAAGGATATACCCATGTCGCTTACACAGTCAGCTGAGCGTATAGCGCTCAACAAGCTCATCGATTATCTCGACGACAACCCTCAAGAAAATATCGACAAAATCATGGACCTCGTGAACAAGCTGGTCCCCAATCGCGTATTTCCCGTACAGCGCGAGGCGTTTACCAACGTCATCAAGAGTCGCGGCAATTGGTATGACCTGATCATGCGCATCTTCGACCTCAATCCCAA
>CABSBA010000186.1 GCA_902475825.1 uncultured Collinsella sp.
CGGCGGCCGCGCCCCGCTGCGTCGCTTCGCTCCTTGCGTGCTGCGCTGGAAAACGCTTCGCGTTTCCTCAGCTCCGCACCCTGGCGGGTTCGAATCCCTCCGCTTGCCCACAAGAAAGCGCCCTGGGTCGTTATGGGCTCAGGGCGCTCAATTATAATGGCTGGGACGGAGGGATTCGAACCCCCAACAGCCGGCACCAAAAACCGGAGTTCTACCGTTGAACTACGTCCCAATGTGTGGTGTTGCCCAAAAGCAACTCGTTTAGTTTACCTAATCTGCGAGGGCATCGCAAACGCCGTCGAGCAGGCGTACGGCGAGTGTCTGCGCATCACTTGCGGTGAAGGTTCCGTTGTAGCGCGTCATGCCCGTGAGCTCAATGCGGATGCGCGCGGGCTTTTGCTGTGCGGCGACATTGGCAGTGCGGATGCGCTGCGCCAGGTTGTGACACTCGGCAAGGGCGATCGTGGCGCGCGGCGCTGCATCTGCGGGCAGCTCATCGCTTGCAATTTCGAGCACCAGGTCCACGTCGGTCGGAACCTCGGAATCGCAAAGCATCATGCCGCTGTTGTCGGTCGTCGCCGTGGCGATGTTCCACATGCGCGATGCAACGCTACGCGCGATGGGGTCCTCACCGATGACGGCAATCTGGAAGCGCTCGAGCACGTTGGCGGCGCGGGCAAAGCCGATGCGCGACTCGGCCTCGGTCACCGAGGGCTTGCCCTCCCACACGTGATGCAGGCGGTTGATATAGGCGTAGGTATCCTGGAACGCCATGCCATCGGCAAACAGGCCGACATTTTCTTGGAACTGCTGCAGAGCGGCCTCGGTGTGCGGGCCAAAATAGCCGTCGTCCTCACCGCAGGCAAAGCCCAAAACGTTGAGCGCCCTCTGCAGGGCCTGAACGTCGGCACCATGGAAATTGGGCATACGCAGATAGAGCGTACGATCGCCCAGTTTATACGAGGCGTCGACCAGGGCACTCCAGCAGGGAATGTCAACGGCGTGACCGGCGGCAAGACCGCTGTCGAGCCTAAAGGTGCTAACGGCCTGCTCGGTGGTAGCGCCAAAGTGCTTGTCGGCGACCTCGGTGGCATCAATCGTGTAGCCGAGCTGCAGGAGACGAGACTGCACGTCCTCGACGGCTGCTCCCTGCATGCCCGTTGTAATAGGTTCCATGAACGAACCCCTTTCGGCGTACCATTCGTACTATTTGAGCGTATGTCGGATAGACAACGCAAAGGGATGCATAAACATGCACTCAACAGTGTAGCAAGTTGTACCCAAATACGCTGCTGACAGGTTTTATAACCTCGCTAGTTAAGGCGCTCCACAAAGAAATCTGCCATGGAGTCGAACAGCTCGCGCGCATGCGGGTCGAGCTCGACGCTTTCGATAGCAGCCTTGGCCTTGGTGGTCAGGTTGAGCGCGTAGTTGTGGGCGAAATCGATAGAGCCGGTCTGCTGGAAGATCTCCACGGCGCGTGCAAGTTGCGCGGGGTCCTCGGTGCCCGAGGAAAGGATTGCCTCGACCTCGTCGTGATAACGCTCGTCTGACAGGGCGTGCACAGCGACAAGGGTGCGCTTGCCCTCGGTGATATCGGTGCGGAAGTCCTTGTTGGCGGCCTCTTTGGTGCCGATCAAGTTGAGCAGATCATCTTGGATCTGGAAGGCAAGGCCCGTGTGCAGGCCAAAGGCGCGCAGTGCCTCAATTTGCTCCTCGCTGCCGCCGCCGATAATGGCTCCGGCGGCAAGTGGTGTGGCTCCGCTGTAGTACGCGGTCTTGTGCGTCGCCATGTCCAGATAATCGTCGACCGAGATGTCAAAGCGCCCATCGCGGACCCAGCCCAAGTCGAGCGCCTGGCCCTCGATGGTGCGAACGATCATCTCTGTGAGCTCGTGGAGCACGCGGAGTTTCACGTCTGCCTCGAGCGTGGGGTCGTCGAGAACCGTCTTGGTGACCATGGTGAGCGCTAGATCGCCGCAATTGATGGCAAGACCCGTACCCTCGGTAAGGTGCATGCAGGGCTTGCCGCGACGCAGCTGGCCGTTGTCGGCGATGTCGTCGTGGATAAGCGCTCCCGATTGAAAGTGCTCGATAGCTGCCGCCGCGCTGCGGGCGCTCTCAAAGCTGCCACCTACCGCGGTGGCGGCGAGCATGCAGATGAGCGGGCGGTGGCGCTTGCCGGCATTGGCCGTAAATGCCGAGAGCGGGGTATACAGGTAGCGCTCGATATCGGCAGAGGTCGCCTGTCCGTCAAAGAACGTGGCCAGATAGTCGTTGATCTGGTCAAAGTGCTGGGCTAAAAAGCTGGTAAACGGACTGGACACGGGTTCTCGCATTCTTTCTTAGGTTGCATCGTTGCGGTGTGCAGATACCATATTGCCACATTGGAGTTGCCGGCGCGTCTGTTTTGGCGATTTGGGGAAACGGGACGCGTGCGCGTGCCGGCTGCTTATATAAGCCTAAAGTGCTCGAGCGCCTTGACGACGCCATCTTTGTCGACCGAGTCGGTGATGTAGTCGGCGCGCTTTTTGAGATAGTCCGGCGCATTGCCCATGGCGATACCGACATCGACGGCGTTCATCAGCGAGACGTCATTGCTGGCGTCGCCGATGCCGTATACGGTTCCGTGGTGGGGATCGAGGGCGTCGAGTACAGACTGGATGCCCCCACGCTTCGTGCATTCGCGGGGTGAGATTTCGGTTACCTCGAGTTCGAGCTCGTTAAAGCACAGCAGCGGCTCAAGTGCCTTATCTTGAGCGATGTGGTTAGCGAGCGATGTAGACATCAAGATCTTGTAAGCACTGTAATGTTGCAGCTGCGTGACTGCGTCGCCCAGGGTGCGCGCGTATCCGGGAGCATCGGGGGCATCGGCACTCATGCGCACGACGCCGTTGAGGCCCTCAAAGCGGATGACCTCGCCCGATTGCTCAAGGTAGGGGGCAAGACGCTGCAGCATGCTGGGCGTCATCGACAGATCGCGAATTGCGTGTCCGTTGATCTCGGCGTAACCGCCCGCAAGACAGACGATGCCGGTCCAGGGCAGCTCTAGAAGTTTGGGGTGGATGCAGCTGAGGGTGCGTCCTGTGCAGATAAAGGCCATGTTGCCATTTGCAACGAAATCGCGGATGGCCTGCGAGACCGCCTCGTTGGGATAGGGGGACAGGTCACGCTCGCTCTCGGGAAGCTCTTGTGCCGCTCGAGGGTCTTGCCAGGCGAGCGTTCCGTCGATATCGAAGAAACAGATATCGCTGCGATTATGGGCTGCGCTGGCGGCAGGGGAGGCCGAGGTGGTGGGCACAAATTCCGGCTCGAGGCCCATGATCTGGTCAAAATGCTCTTTAACGCGGGGAACGGAGATGCCGATGATCACCTGGGCGGTCTTGCCCGTAATGATGAGGCCCTTGGCGCCCACCGCGACAAACGACGCGTTATCTGCAACGATGGAAGGGTCTGCGACCTCGACGCGCAGGCGCGTGGCACAGTTGGTTGCGCCCACAATATTGCCAACACCACCTAAAAGCTGAATTACCCGCTCAGCGAGGATGTGATCTTGATCGGATCGACTATTGACCTCGTCATTGGGAGATTGCTCTTTGGCAAAGCCGCTTTCCGTTAAACGATCGATTGCCGCGCGATTGGCGACATGATCCTCGCGGCCCGGCGTCTTAAGGTCATAGATCAAGATGAGTGCTCGAAAACTAACAAAAAAGATGAGGCTAAAGGCAAGGCCGATAC
>CABSBA010000187.1 GCA_902475825.1 uncultured Collinsella sp.
TTGCGCACGATCTCGACGCGATCCTCAAGGGGAGCGGTCACCAACACGGCAATGTGGTTGGGGTTGTTACGCAACAGGTAATCGGACAGGCGGCCTTCGATAATGCAGCTCTCGGTCTCACCCAGATCCAAAATCACCTGGCTCATCTTTTGGAACAACTTGTCCGAGTACGAACGCGCATCGTAGCGGTCGGGCAGAAACGCCATGTTCTCCACGGCCAGGCGCTCGTCGTAGGCAGCCATCTTGTCGAGCGACTCGCCCGCGCGCAGCGACGCACGCACCAGCAGCTCGTTATCGTACAGCGGAATCCCCAGCTCATCGGCAAGGATACGGCCAATCTCGTGGCCCTCGGCACCAAAGTCGCGCGCGATGGTAATGACCACAGGACTCTTCTTGTTCTCCAGATCGCTCATCGCGATTCCTTTCTAACAAATGAGAAATAGGCAATTCCTGATTCCCATTTTGTCACTTAGACCGTCCTGGTTTCCCAAGTGCGGCAGATTGCCCCGAAAGAGGAGCGCCGCGTACTAAATGTACGCAAGCGACGATTGAGGGGCAAGGTGCCGTGCTTGGGAAACCAGGACTATGCGGCCACGATACGGCGTTGATATGCCCTCACCAGCAGCGAGATACCAAAGTTGAGCACAAAGTACATCGCAAACACCAGACCGTAGAGCATAAGCACCTGCGACAGGTCGATCGCGTGAGCCATCACAACGTTTGCCGTGTACATGAGCTCGGCCACGTTAATGCCCGAAAGATACGAGCTGTCCTTAATGACGGTCGTGCACTGGCTAAACAGCGCCGGAATGATCGTCTTAAACGTCTGCGGCAGAATGATATAGCGCATGGTGGCAAAGAAGCCAAAGCCCTGGCTCTGCGCCGCCTCAAACTGACCGCGCGGAATCGAGTTGAGGCCGCCGCGCACAATCTCGGCCATAACAGCGCTAGTAAACAGCGTAAAGGCGATGGTCGAAATCACAATGTCCAAACCCTGCACCGTAAAGTAGATAAACAGAATCCACAACAGGTTTGGCGTGCAGCGGAACAGTTCAATATAGGCGCTCACCAAAATACGGAACGGGCGGGGCGCATAGCTCTTAACGAGCGCCAGCACCGTGCCAAAGATGAGCGAGAAAAAGATCGACAGCGCCGAGACCTCGATCGTCTTAACAAAGCCGCCCCAAATGTAGAGCAGGTTGGTCGCGTTGAAGATTTCCATGCGCTAGGCCTCCTCTACGTTGTCGAGCCCCAGCTCGGCCAGGCTCACGCCGCGCGGACGCTCCTTGGAGCGGCGCTCGAGCCACTGCACCAGCATGGCGAGCGGAAAGCAGATGATGAAATACATAAGGCAGCAGACGATGTATCCCTGCAGGTAACCGTACAGACTCACAAAGTTGTCGGAACGGTACATAAGGTCGCCGCCGGCCACAAGCGCCAGCACCGACGTGTTCTTGACCAGGTTGAGCGCCTGGTTACACAGCGGTGGCAGAATGATCTTGAATGTCTGGGGCAGCACGATGTACCAGTACGCCTGCGCACGGGTGAAGCCCTGGCTCTGGGCCGCCTCCATCTGACCGCGCGGAACTGCCTCGATACCAGTGCGGATGACCTCCGAAATGTAGGCCGCGTGATACAGGCCCACGCCCAAGAAGCCCAGCACGAACGGCGCGATGCGCACCGGCTGGTCGGCACCGGTTATGGCCTGCAAAAACTGCGGACCGGCCATGTACATAAAGAGCACCTGCACGGGCAACGGGGTGTTCTGGTAAAACTCCAC
Organism: uncultured Collinsella sp.; assembly: GCA_902475825.1. Classification (GTDB taxonomy): domain Bacteria; phylum Actinomycetota; class Coriobacteriia; order Coriobacteriales; family Coriobacteriaceae; genus Collinsella. Next base: position 1,781 of record CABSBA010000187.1, read on the forward strand.
GTACACGCGGCTTATGGCGCGCAGCACGCGCGAGCGAGTGGTAGAGAACACGCCCAGCAGCGTGCCCAGCACCAGCGACAGCAGCAGGCCGGCAACGACCACCTGCAGCGTCACGCCAAAGCCCTCCCAGAAGGGCCCCATGTTTTGAAATGTCGTCGACCAACGGTCGGCGTCAAATAATCCTTCGAGCATTTGATTCCTTCCTTGGACGATGCGCCTATACAAGACCCCAGGTCTTGACCTCTTGGTCGAGCCAGCCGTCGGCCAGGCGATCGCAAATCACCTGATCGACCACGGCCGAAAGGTCGCAGCCCTTCTTGGTCGCCACGCCGTAGCCCTGCTCGCCAAACTTGACCTCGGGCTGCAGCAGCTCAACGGTCTCGTTCATGTAACCGGCCAGCGTGGAGCGGTCCATGGCAAAGACGTCGATATTGCCGGCATCGAGCGAACTCTTGATGATGGGATAGCCGCTAAAGGCCCTAAACTCGGGCTTGCAGCTAAAGCCGTTGTCCTTGATCATCTGCTCGATCAGGCCCTGCGTGGTAGCACCCTGGCTCACGCCGATGACCTTGCCGTCCAGGTCCTCAATCGAGGTAAAGCCCGAACGCTTCTTGACCATGAGTCCCACGTAGTCGGTGCGGTACGGCGTCGAGAAATCCCAGCTCTTCTTGCGCTCGTCGGTGATGGTGTAGGTCGCCGCGACCACGTCAAGCTGGCCGTTATCGATCAGCGGGCCGCGCGTCTTGGGCGTTACGTCGGTAAACTCGACAAGCTCCTGGGCGCGGGCCTCCTTGTAGCTCACGCCAAAGACGGCAGCGGCGATCTGGTAGCACAAATCGACTTCCATGCCCTCAAAGCGGCCCTTGGCGGTGTCGTAATAGCCATAGCCGGGGACGTCCTTCTTGACGCCGGCATTCAGATGGCCACGCGACTTGATGGCCGCAAGCTTGGACCCCTTGTCGGAGCCCTCGCCGCTGGTGGAGTTGCCGCAACCGGTAAGCGCGGTCCCCGTCAGCGCAAGCATACCGGCGCCCGCCAGCTGCAAAAAGTGGCGGCGCGACACGGCTGCCCTCGTCATATCCGTCATGTCCATCACCGCGCCTAGTGCAGAATCTTGGACAGGAACTCGCGGCAGCGCGGGTTCTCGGGGTTATCGAAGAAGTGCTCGGGCGTGCCCTCCTCCAGGATGCGGCCGTCCTCCATAAAGATGACGCGGTCGGCCACCTGGCGCGCAAAGCCCATCTCGTGCGTCACGCAGATCATGGTGATGTCCTCCTGCGCGAGCTCAATCATAACGTCCAGAACCTCCTGGACCATCTCGGGGTCGAGCGCCGAGGTCGGCTCGTCAAACAGGATGATGGGCTGCTTGGTGCACAGGGCACGGGCGATGGCGATGCGCTGCTGCTGACCACCCGAGAGATTCTGCGGATACTCGCCGGCCTTATGCGCCATGCCGACGCGCTTGAGCGCGGCGATGGCGATCTCGGTCGCCTCCTCCTTGCTCTTCTTTTGCAGCTTGATGGGCGCGAGCGTCAGGTTGCCCAGCACCGTCATGTTGGGATACAGGTTGAACTGCTGAAACACCATGGAACTATACTTGCGAGCCATCTCCAGGTGGTTCTTTTTGGTGAGCGGCGTACCGTCGATGACGACCTCGCCCGACGTGGGCTCCTCAAGATAATCGACACAGCGGATGAGCGTCGACTTACCCGAGCCGGAAGGCCCGATCATTACGAGCTTCTCGCCGCGCTTGACGGTAAGGTTGATATCTTTGAGCACATGCAGGTCGCCAAAGTACTTGTTGAGATGCTTGATCTCGATCATGTCTGCCATGAATGTCCCTTCCCTGCGTTTACACGAGCTGAACTATTGTACGGAAAGAACCACGTTTCCGCAGCCCACACTACATTCCCGTAAAGAACCCGCAACCTTCCACCCA
>CABSBA010000188.1 GCA_902475825.1 uncultured Collinsella sp.
ATCTACTACGTTTTGGTCACAGAGGTCAACCATAGCGTGCTTTTTCGAAAATCGGCAAGCTTTCTACCTGCGGTTTTGTTTTTGCAAATTCCGGGATGGTCGAGGATGGCCGGTCTAACGTAGCAGATAGCCGCATTTCGTGGCAAACGGTCCGACCCAAGACCCAAGGCAGCCAACCTCGAATGGCCATTCTCGAAGTTGCGGTGGAATACGGGCTGAATTAGCCCCTTAAAGGCAAAAACACTCCGTATTCCACCGCAACTTATAAAGAGATAGGTTTTAGATACGGCCAAGGTCGTAGGATCGAGCGGCTGCTTCGCCAGCGCAGATGAGGTTGGTTGTGGCTTCTCGCGGATCGAGTGCCTGTTCCAGGTCCATGGGCTTGCGGCAAATCGGCAAAACCAAGTCAATACCCTGCTCACACACCGCATCTAGGTTGACGGCGCGACCGCCCACGACGGCGACCACCGGCTTGCCATATCGCTTCGCACGACGGGCCACGCCCACCGGCGCCTTACCGGCGGCGGATTGCTCGTCCATATTACCCTCACCCGCTATGACCAGGTCGGCATCGCACACGCGCTCGTCAAACCCCACGAGATCGAGCACCGTCTCCACGCCCGAACGCAACTCCGCCCCGAGCGCCAGCAGCGCCGCGCCCAAGCCACCTGCCGCGCCCGCGCCGGGCACGCCGAGCACTGAGCCAAACGTCCGCGCGCCCTCGGGCACGCGCAGTAGCCCCTGAGCCCGTGCCTCGGCAATCGCCGCATCGAGCAGGCGACCGTAGCCGACCATCCAACCGTCGTACCTGCGTAGCGTCTCGATGTCGCCCGCCGGCAGCCCCTTCTGTCCGCCGAACACCGCAAGCGCGCCGCGACGCCCTACGAGCGGATTCTCGACATCGAAAAGCACCACGACACGCGCGCCATTCAGTGCCCGAAGCGCTGGCGCCACATCGATACTCGCCACGTGTTCAAGACCTGCAAGACCGGGAGCGATATCGCGGCCGTCTTCATTGACAAGGTGGGCGCCCAGCGCCTGCAGCATGCCGGCGCCACCGTCGTTGGTGGCACTACCGCCCAGACCAATATAGATAGTCTTTGCGCCCTTGCGAACCGCGCGAAGTATGAGCTCGCCCACGCCATAGGTCGAAGCCGCAAGCGCCGCTGATTCCGTGCAGGGTGAATACCCAATACCCGCCGCCTCGGCCATCTCAATTACAGCTGAGTCGTGCTCGTCGTCCACCAGCATCCGGGCAGACACGCGGTCGCCCAAGGGGCCTGCGACTTCACCCGCTACGACCTCACCGCCGCACGCGGCGATAGCGTCGAGCGTTCCCTCGCCGCCATCCGCCAGCGGCAGCGCGCTTACCTGGGCATCGGGCCACACGCGGCGCACACCTTCGGCAACGGCCCCCTCCGCCTGCGCGCTCGAAACGCTGCCCTTAAAGGAATCGATCGCCAGCAGCACACGGCGGGGCCGCCGCTGCACGGGGCCAAAGTCGAGCGCCGTGTCAGCATCCTCACCAGCACCCGCAAGCGCTGCGGCGTGAGCGGCGTGTGCTTCAAGATCGGCCCCACAACCGCAATCAGCGCCGCCCGCTCCGCGCAGACCGCCGAAATAGCTACTCAGCAGCTCGCGGCATTCATCCGCCAAGACCCCAGCCGTCACGTTAAACCGATGATTCAGGCGCGAGTCGGCATTCAAATCGTATAGAGATCCCAACGCGCCCGCCTTGGCATCAGCCGCACCATACACGCAGCGCCCGACGCGCGCGTTGACCATAAGCCCCGCACACATGCAGCAAGGCTCGAGCGTTACATAGACCGTGCAATCGGAAAGGCGCCAACGACCGAGCAACCGAGCGGCAGCGCACAGGGCCGAAAACTCGGCATGCGCCGAAGGGTCCTGGTCGAGTTCTCGGCGATTATGCGCCCTCGCGACAATCTCGCCAGCGCACACTACCACGGCGCCAATCGGTACCTCGCCCACCGCAGCGGCGGCGCGAGCCTCCGCCAGCGCCTCGCGCATGAACTTCTCGTCGATTTCGGTGATCGTCATCGTTCGCCTTCCCTGTTGCAAATTCAAAACGATGCTATCATTACGACTCACGGAGAGATGGCAGAGCGGTTGAATGCGGCGGTCTTGAAAACCGTTGAGCGCGAGAGCGTTCCGGGGGTTCGAATCCCCCTCTCTCCGCCACTTTTAGTGATGCACCGGCGTCATGGTCCGCTCGAACAGCGCATCGACAACGTCGGCCATCTCGGAGCGACGCTCCAAATCGTGACCCGATTCCCACCACATAGTAAAGAGCCGAATAATGCCGCCGGCGACAAACTCAGCCGTCGTGTCGAGCGACACGGGCGCAAGCGCGTCCTCGTCTAGTGCACTCATCACACGCTCGCGGATAGAGCGGGCAATGCGATCGCAAATCATGCTGGTCAGCATGCCCGACATGCTGCTCGCCAAAATGTTGTCCATGAGCTGCTCATGGGCCAGAATCAGGTCCATAGCGTCGGTGAACACCTCATGGCGAAGCACGCGCACGTCGTCGGCCGACACCGTGCCGCCCTCGCCAACCCGCTTTTGCGGCAAACCCGACATAAGCTCATCGATATAAAAGGCAAAGTAATCGTTCTTGTCGCGAAAGTGCTTGTAGAACGTCGTGCGGCGAATCATGGCGCGGTCGCACAGCATGGCAACCGTCAGGTCCTCAAAACGATGCTCCTCGAGAAGCTCGGTAAAGGCATCGAACAGGGCGTGGTAGGTTTTCTTAATGCGAAGGTCCACTGGTATCGCCATCCTCAGGGCAAAGACAACACTCGTCAATCTGTCGCATATCTTACACCTGTACCTCGCGCACTTTGCCCCGGCGCCAACCCCGCCGAAAACATAACGCTTACCGGAAAGTTCGGCACGGCAAAACGTTGCGGGTATACTAGTAGCGTTATACCAACGGCAGCTGGCGCATGCCGCCGCGGCCATTCGAAACGGAGACATCATGCTTCCCGTCATCATCGGCATCGTTGTTGTCATTGTGATTGTCTGCGCCATCGCCGGCATCTACAACAACATGGTCACCAAGCGTAACCGCATCGATAACGCCTGGCAGAACATCGATACGCAGCTGCAGCGCCGCAACGACCTGATTCCCAACCTGGTCGAGACCGTCAAGGGCTACGCCAAGCACGAGCAGGAGACGCTCTCCGCCGTGATCAGCGCGCGTAACACCGCCGTCAAGGCCACTACGCCCGAGGCCAAGATGGAAGCCGACAACGTGCTGACCGGTGCGCTGCGTCAGCTCTTCGCCGTAGCCGAGGCCTATCCCGATCTTAAGGCAAACACCAACTTTACGCAGCTGCAGGCATCGCTCGAGGATACCGAGAACAAGATTAGCTATGCACGCCAGAGCTACAACGACTGCGTGCTCAGCTATAACAACGCCATCCAGACGTTCCCGGCTGTCATCTTTGCCGGCATCTTCCAGTTTAAGGAGCGCCAGGGCTTCGAGGCCGCCGAAGCCGCCCGCCAGGCCCCGACCGTCAAGTTCTAGCGAGCCGTTGACGCATTCACAACCGTTTTTACATAAACCGCCCCGTCGAATGCATACTTCGACGGGGCGGTTTCCTTTGTCGCGAAGGTCCCCCTCAAGGCGCCGTAGGATATCGTCGTGATGATACCACTTGTCGAATGCTGCCCAGTTGTCGCCGCCT
>CABSBA010000189.1 GCA_902475825.1 uncultured Collinsella sp.
AGCTACGCCCTCCGCATTCGAGATCTTGGGCCCCGTCATGGTCGGCCCCAGCTCATCGCACACCGCCGGCGCCCTGCGCTGCGCCCAGGTTGCCGCCAGCCTGCTGGAAGGCCGCATCACCAAGGTCACCTTTGGCCTGTGGAACTCCTTTGCCCACACCTACCGCGGCCACGGCACCGATCGCGCGCTCGTCGCGGGCATCCTGGGGCTCGATACCGACGACGAGAACATCAAGCAAGCCTTTGACCTCGCACGGGACCAGGGCCTCGACTTTCACTTTGACATCAAGGGCGACGACGCCTCCATCCACCCCAACACCGTCGACATAGACATGGTCGATGACACGGGCGCCACGGCGCAGGTCCGCGGCGAGAGCCTGGGCGGTGGCAAGATGCGCATCAGCCGCATCAACGGCGTCGGCGTCGACATCTCGGGCATGTATTCCACGCTCTTCGTGGCGCACCAGGACGTTCCCGGCGTGCTCGCAGCGCTCACGAACCTGCTCGCCTACGCACACGTCAACATCGCCTTCTGCCGCACCTATCGCACCGAGGTGGGCGGCCAGGCCTATTCCGTCTTTGAGACCGACGGCGCTCCCGACGACACCGTCGTCCCCATGCTGCGCAAGCTCGACAATGTCGATTACGCCACGTTTATCGAGCTCCCGGGCTCGGCCTCGTCGCTCTCCCCCGGCGTCTCGGCCAAGGAGATCTTCGACGACGGCGAGCAGCTGCTCGATGCGTGCGCCGAGCTCGGCCTGAATATCGGCGCCGTCATGGCCGTGCGCGAGGCGCGTCTGACCGGCGAGGCCCATGCTATCGCAGCCATGCGCCGCGTGCTCGAAGTCATGCGCGAGGAGACCACGGCCCCCATCGCCAATCCGCAGCGATCGCTCGGCGGGCTTATCGGCGGTGAGGCTAAGCTCGTCGACGCCACCGGCCGCAACGATTTGAGCGCAAGCCTGATGGGCCCCGTTCAGACCGATGCCGTGGCCCGCGCGATGGCCGTGCTCGAGCGCTCCGCCACCATGGGCGTGATCGTTGCCGCCCCCACGGCCGGCTCCGCGGGCGTCGTTCCCGGCTGCGTGCTGGCGCTCGCCGATCACCTCCAGCTCGACGAGGAACAGGTCATGGATGCCCTCTACTGCGCCGCCGCCATCGGCCTCAACCTCACCACGAGCGCCTGCGTCGCTGGCGCCGAGGGCGGATGCCAAGCCGAGGTTGGAAGCGCTGCCGCCATGGCCGCCGCCGCGCTGGTCCAGATGATGGGCGGCACGCCCGAGCAAGCGCTCGACGCCAGCTCCATCGCACTGAGCAACCTGTTGGGCCTCGTTTGCGACCCCGTCGGCGGCCTTGTCGAGGTGCCCTGCCAAAACCGCAACGCCATCGGCGTGGCCGCGGCCTTCAGCTCGGCGCAGCTCGCCCTCGCCGGCATCAAGAGCCTGGTGCCGTTTGACCAGATGGCACACGTGATGCTCTCGGTGGGCCACGCCCTACCTGCCACGTTACGCGAGACGGCCAAGGGCGGCATCGCACAGGCTCCGGCAGCGCTTTCGGCGTGCGCGAAATGCGGAATATGCGGATAGTGAGCAAAAGCGAACGATAGGTGGGACATATGTCCCACCTATCGTTTATCGCCACTGTTTTCGTAGCACAAGCAACTGCGTAATCGCTATAATTCAAGCCCAGTTAAAACACGATGAGCCGCAAGGCGAAACTCGAAGGAAATATACACGATGTCGCAAATCGACCGCAGCCAACTGATCCCAGATCCGCAACAGCCCAGCAGGCAGCCCGGAGGAATCCAATCGCCGCGTCCCATCGCGCCAGCCCATGGCGAACAGCACGGCGCGGCAAATACCTCCCCGCGTCCCAATCAGGGCCAGCATCAGCAGCGTCAGCAATATCAACAGCACCAGCAGCGTTCCGCACATGGCGCCGGTCACAACCAGGGCTCCTCGCACACTCGAGTTTCCAACAACCGCGGCCCCGCCAACAACCGCTCCGCAAAGGGTAATAAGACGGGCGGCAAGACGGCGTTCTTCGTCGTCCTCGGCCTCGTCGCCATCGTCTATATCGTGGGCGTCGTGGCGTTTTCGCAGATTGCCTACCCCAACACCACCATCGCCGGCGTCGATATCTCGTTTTCCAACGCCTCATCCGCCGCTACCAAGGTCAACTCAGCGTGGAAGCACTACAAGCTCACCGTTTCGGGTGAAGACTTTAGCTGGACCTATCAGCCCGAATCCGACGAGCCCATCGTCGACGGCAAGTCAGCTGCCCACGAGATTATCGGCAGCAACGAGCCGCTGCTGTGGCCTTCGCGCCTGATTGCCTCGCTCGGCGGCAAGAACGTTAGCGCGACCAAAAACGGTACCATCGACCTGGAACAGGACGTCGACCTGTCCATGCTCTCGGACGCCTTTGACCAAAAGCAGTTCGAGGAGGATCTGGGTGCCGCCATCGACGCATTCAACGAGGGCCGCACGGGTACCTTTGAGGCATCGAGCTCCTACGACGAGAAGGCGGGCAAGTTCACGATCGAGAAGGCCCGCTCCAACGAAAAGCTCAACCGCGAGCATGTCATTAAGTATGCGGAGATCGAGCTCGCGTCGCTGTCCGAGACCGTCGATCTTACGAAGCTCGGAAACGATGCCTACGAGCCGCTCAACGGCACGCTCACCAACGACCAGATCCAGGCCGCATGCGATGCCGCCAACAACTTCCTGGGCGTTAACGTGACCCTTAAGCTCAACGGCAACGATGCCGGCAAGGTCGACGGCAGCTCGGTGCTGCAGTGGATCAGTTTTGCCGACCCTGCAAACCCCACACTCGACACCTCCCAGATCAGCAACTGGGCAGCAGACCTCGCCAACGGCTTTAATACCGTGGGCTCCACTCGCTGGTGGACGCGCGCCGATGGCAAGCAGTGCGCCGTCGAAGGCGGTGACTTTGGTTGGTCCATCGACAGCAGCACGCTTGCCAAGCAGGTCGAGGATGCTATTAACAACAAGCAGACCGGCGAGATTGAGATCAATTACTCCCAGAAGGCCGACACCTTTACCGCCAAGGGCGAGCCCGATTGGAAGGCGTATATCGACGTCGACCTGTCCGAGCAGCACGCGCGCTACTATGACGAGAGCGGAAATATCGTTTGGGAGGCCAACTTTATTTCCGGCAAACCGGGCGAAGACGCCACCCCCGAGGGCGTGTGGCAAATCAACAGCAATGACGGCGCCACCAAGCTTATCGGCGCCAAGGACCCCAAGACCGGTAAGCCCAAATACGAGAGCCCGGTGAGCTACTGGATGCCGTTTGAGGGCAACATGGTTGGCTTCCACGACGCTACCTGGCAAAACGACAAGAGCTTCGACGATCCCAACTCCTATAAGTGGTGCGGTAGCCACGGCTGCATAAATCTGCGCCTGGCCGATGCCAAGGCGCTCCACGACTGCATCAAAGTCGGTCTGTGCGTGGTCGTGCATTCGTAGCACGTCACGCGCAACGCAACAAAGCTCAGCGACACCTACCTTTCGATGCTGAAAGAAACGCGCCTATGCGCCCGCCCCAACCGGTGGGCGCATATACTTATCGCGGTATGTTCTATAAAGGAGACGCCATGTCAAATGTCCCCACCATGATCACTGAATACAGCATGAACAATGCCAGAATATCGGCGCCCAACAGGCAAGG